>CAZXTO010000245.1:0-5487 GCA_964643675.1 uncultured Planctomycetales bacterium | reverse complement strand
CTCGGCGTGGTCCAGGCCGGCGCCGGCGCGCCAGGCGCGGCCGTGGCTGCGCTCCCAAGCGGCGCCGTGGCTGGCCGGCCGCCAGCCCTCGTCGATGCCGGCGTGGCAGCCGACGCAGCCGCCGCTGTCGACCTCGCGCTTCTCATGGCAGGCCACGCAGTCGGCCATGCTGACGCTCACGCTGGCCGGCACCGCCTCGCTCTCGGCCACGCCCTGGTGGCACTTGTCGCAGGCCACGCGGGCGTCGACGTGCCAGGCGTGGCTGAAGCTGGTCTCGATCGCGTGCGCGGCGCCGGCGGTCCAGACCGGCCCCTCGCCGTCGACGAGGTAGCGGCTCAGCTCCGGCGCCAGCTCGCCGGTCTCCGCGTCGGCCGGGTGGCAGCCCTCGCACTGGGCGAAGCCGGGCATGCCGGCGGCGGCCTCGGTCTCGACCGTGAGGTGGCAGTCGACGCAGAACAGCGCCAGCTCCTCGTCGGCGTGGACCGCGTGGGAGTAGGCCGCGGCGCGTCCCGGCACCAGCACCGGGCCGTCGCCGCCGATCAGGGCGCAGCCCGGCGCGAAGATCGCGGTGAGCAGGGCGAGGGCCGCGCACAGGAACAGCAGGTGTCGCATCAGAAGCTCAGCTCCAGACCGAGCACGCCGGTGCGGTAGCTCTCGGTCTCGTCGTGTTCGAGGCTGAGGCGCAGGCTCAGCCGCCAGGCCTCGCCGAGCTCGCGCCGCAGGC
The DNA here is from genome assembly GCA_964643675.1 of uncultured Planctomycetales bacterium. GTDB lineage: Bacteria > Planctomycetota > UBA1135 > UBA1135 > UBA1135 > J029. Next base: position 4,763 of record CAZXTO010000245.1, on the reverse strand, counting down.
TGAGGGAGTGCTCGCGGACCCGCGTGCGCTCGCGGGCCGAGTAGAAGTCGAAGCGGTACAGCGAGAAGCCGCTCGCGAGGGCCGCCTCCCAGCCGGAAGCGACGGCGGCGAGCTCGGCGTTGCCGGCCACGACGCGGTCGCGGCCGCTGTCCCACAGGTCGGCGCCGAGGCTCAGCGAGGTCTGCGAGCCGAGCAGCTCCGGGAACTCCACCGCGGTCCAGTAGCGCTCGTACTCGCGGTTGAATTCGCTGGCGGCGGCGCCGCCGCGCAAGCCGCGGCCGCTGGCGCCGAGGTCGAGGCGCAGCGCCGGGGCCGGGGTCCAGCTCGCCATCAGGGTGGCCTCTTGGTAGGGCTGGATCTGGCGCAGGAGGGTGGCGTAGGAGGCCAGCTCGAGGGTCTCGTCGGCGCGGCGACCGAGCTGGGCCTCGGCCATCAGGTTGAGGCGCAGGCTGTCGTCCTCGCTGGCCCACCAGGCGTCGACGCTGGCCAGGTCGGCGTCGCCGTCGAGCAGCGACGCGGACAGCGCGCCGCCGATCCGGCCGTCGGCGGCGGCGTGGGCGGCGCGGGCGGCGTAGAGGGTGTTGCGGCGGTCGCCGAAGTGGTTGCGGTCGCGCAGGTGCAGGGCGTCGAGCCGCAGCGAACCCCCGCGCCAGGCGGCCACGCTTGCGGCGGCCCCGACCACCGAGTCGCCGCGGCGGGCGCCCTCCCAGCGGTGCTCGGGGACGCCGCCGTAGACCTCGAGCCGCCCCGGGGCCTCGCCCGCGCTGAAGGGGGCGCTGGCCGCGCCGCCGTCGAAGTGGAGCAGGACCGGGGTGTCCCAGCGGCTCTGCCGGCCGAGCTTCAGCTCGCCCTCGCCGAGCAGGCGGTGGAAGCCGAGCCAGGCCTCGTCCAGGCGCGGGGCGAAGCGGCTCGAGCGGCCGTCCTGCAGGCTGCCGAAGGAACCGCCGGGGCCGCCGGCCGGCGGGCCGTCGGCGTCCCAGGCGCCGCGCATCGACAGGCCCATGCTGAGGTCGTCCCGGCTGGCGGAGCCGCCGCGCAGACGCAGGTGGCCGTACAGGTCCCGGTCCTGCTCGCGGCCGCGTCCCTCGCGGTGGAGGTAGCGGGCCGCGAAGCGCCCGTGCAGCCAGGGCGGGGCGGCCTCCTCCTCGTCCCAGTCCTCGTCCCACTGGGCGGAGAGCGGGCCGGCCAGGGCCGCGAGCGCCAGCGAGAGCGCGGCGAGGCCGCGGAGCGGGGGGAGGGGAGGACGCATGGGGTGGTGGCTTCCCAAGGTGAGCGCGAACGGGGCCGCAGCTCCCTCATCCTATGCGACAGGTCCGGCGCGGTTTCCCTCCGCCCCGCCCGGTCCTTCCTCCCGGCGGCGCTCAGGCCCCGGCTTCGACCTCGACCGGCGCGAAGTAGGCCTGCAGCGAGCAGGCCTCCATGCCGCCGTCCTTGAGCGCCTCGATGGCCTCGACCGCGGCGTTGGCGGCGCTCATCGTGGTCAGGCAGGGGATGTTGGCCTGGTAGGCCTCGGTCCGGATCATGCCGTCGTCGTGGCGCGTGATCCGCCCCAGCGGCGTGTTCACGATCAGGTCGACCTCGCGGTTCTTGATCAGGTCGACCACGTGCGGCCGGCCCTCGTGCACCTTGTTGATGCGCTCGACGGGCAGCGAGTGGCGCTTCAGCACCCGGTAGGTGCCGTCGGTCGCGACCAGCTCGAAGCCGAGCCGCACCAGGGTGCGGGCCAGCATCGGCAGGTGGCGCTTGTCGGCGTCCTTCACCGTCATGAAGACCTTGCCCGAGGTCGGCAGGCTGCGGCCGGCGGCCTCGCTGGCCTTGGCGAAGGCGAGCGCGAAGTCGCGGTCGATGCCCATGACCTCGCCAGTGGAGCGCATCTCCGGGCCGAGGTCGGCGCGCGCCCCGGGGAACTTGGCGAAGGGGAAGGCCGGGGCCTTCACCGCCAGGTGCTCGGTCAGCAGCGGCTCCTCGACGCCGAGCTCCTCGAGCGACTTGCCGGCCATGACCATGGTGGCGATGCGCGCGAAGGGCACGCCGGTGGCCTTGGCCACGTAGGGCACGGTGCGCGAGGCCCGCGGGTTGACCTCGAGCACGTAGACCGTCTCGCCGCGCACGGCGAACTGCACGTTCATCAAGCCGACCACGCCCAGCTCCAGCGCCAGCGCGCGGGTGGCCTCGCGGATCTCCTGCTCGATGCCCTCACCCAGGGTGATGGGGGGGATGACGCAGGTGGAGTCGCCGGAGTGGATGCCGGCCTCCTCGATGTGCTCCATGACGGCGCCGATCACCACCCGCTGCCCGTCGCAGACGCAGTCGACGTCGACCTCGACCGCGTCCTCGAGGAAGCGGTCGATCAGCACCGGGTGCTCGGGCGAGGCCTGCACCGCCTCGCGCATGTAGCGCTTGAGGTCGCGGTCGTCGTAGACGATCTCCATCGCGCGGCCGCCGAGCACGTAGCTGGGACGCACCAGCACCGGGTAGCCGATCCGGGTGGCGGCCTCGAGGGCGCCCTCCTCGCTGGTGGCGATGCCGTTCTCGGGCGCCCGCAGCTCGAGCTTGTCGAGCATCTCCGAGAAGCGGCCGCGGTCCTCGGCGCGGTCGATGGCCTCGACCGGTGTGCCCAGGATCGGCACCCCGGCCTGCTCCAGCCCGTGCGCCAGGTTGAGCGGCGTCTGGCCGCCGAACTGGACGATGACGCCGGCCGGCTTCTCGCGCTGGCAGATCGCCAGCACGTCCTCGTGGGTGAGCGGCTCGAAGTAGAGCCGGTCCGAGATGTCGAAGTCGGTCGAGACCGTCTCCGGGTTCGAGTTGACCATGATCGACTCGATCTCCATGTCGCGCAGCGCCAGCGAGGCGTGCACGCAGCAGTAGTCGAACTCGATTCCCTGGCCGATGCGGTTCGGTCCGCCGCCGAGGATCATCACCTTGCGGGCGTCACCGGCCGGGAACTCCTCGGAGCTGCAGTCGTAGGTCGAGTAGAGGTAGGGCGTGCGGGCGGCGAACTCGGCGCCGCAGGTGTCGACCAGGCGGTAGCCCGGCTGCACCGCGAGGGCGGCGCGGCGGACGCGGACCGCCGCCTCCTCGACCTCGACCGCCTGGGCGATGCGGGCGTCGCTGAAGCCGGCCCGCTTGAGGGCCTCCATGCGCGCGGCGTCGATGTCCTCCAGCGCGCTCCCCTCCAGCTCCTGGTCGAGCTTCACCAGCCGCTGCAGGAAGCTCAGGAACCAGGGGTCGATGCCGCTGAGGCGGAAGATCTCGTCGAGCTCGTAGTCGGCGGCGAAGGCGTCGTAGACCGCGAACAGCCGCCCCGGCGCCGGCCGAGACACCTTCTGGCGCAGCTCGTCCGGCGGGAACTCGCGCTTCTTGCCGCTGAAGCCGTTGCGGCCGACCTCGAGCCCGCGCAGGGCCTTCTGGAAGGCCTCCTCGAAGCTGCGGCCGATCGCCATCGTCTCGCCCACCGACTTCATCTGCGTGCCGAGCGTCGAGTCCGACTGCGGGAACTTCTCGAAGGCGAAGCGCGGCATCTTGACCACCACGTAGTCGATGGTCGGCTCGAAGCAGGCCGGCGTGACCTCGGTGATGTCGTTCTGGATCTCGTCCAGGGTGTAGCCGACCGCGAGCTTGGCCGCGAACTTGGCGATCGGGAAGCCGGTCGCCTTCGAGGCCAGCGCCGAGGAGCGCGACACCCGCGGGTTCATCTCGATGACGATCAGGTCGCCGTTGGCCGGGTTGACCGCGAACTGCACGTTCGAGCCGCCGCACTCGACCCCGATCTCGCGCATGATGGCGAAGGCGGCGTCGCGCATGCGCTGGTACTCGCGGTCGGTCAGGGTCTGCGAGGGCGCCACCGTGATCGAGTCGCCGGTGTGCACGCCCATCGGGTCGAGGTTCTCGATCGAGCACACGACCACGCAGTTGTCCTTGCGGTCGCGCATGACCTCGAGCTCGTACTCCTTCCAGCCCAGCAGGCACTGCTCGATCAGCACCTCGCTGACCGGCGACAGCCGCAGGCCGCGGGTCAGGATCTCGTCGAACTCCTCGCGGTTGTAGGCGATGCCGCCGCCCGAGCCGCCGAGGGTGAAGGCCGGCCGGATGACGCAGGGCAGGCCGATCTTCTGCAACGCGATCTCGGCCTCGCCGCGGTTGTGGGCGATCTCCGAGGGCGCGTTGCGCAGGCCGATCTTCTCCATCGCCACCCGGAACTCGTCGCGGTCCTCGGCCTTCTTGATCACCTCGTAGCCGGCGCCGAGCATCTCCACGCCGTAGCGCTCCAGCACGCCGTTCTCATACAGCGCCATCGCCGTATTGAGCGCGGTCTGGCCGCCGAGCGTCGGCAGGATCGCGTCCGGCCGCTCCCGCTCGATGATCTTCTCGACCATCTCCGGCGTGATCGGCTCGATGAAGGTCCGATCGGCCAGCTCCGGGTCGGTCATGATCGACGCCGGATTGCTGTTCACGAGCAGGATCCGATACCCCTCCTCCTTCAAGGCCTTGATGGCCTGGGTTCCGGAGTAATCGAATTCACAGGCCTGACCGATCACAATCGGTCCCGACCCGATGATCAGGATGCTCTCGAGGTCGTTTCTCCTACCCATGGCCCACTCTAACGGCGCATTATCGTGCCCCCCCCGACCGCCGTCCACCACCAACCCCCCCTCCGTTCGAAGCTCGGTCGTTCCCCGGTCCTCGCGCCGGGCCCCCTCGCGGGCGGACTCGACGGCTGGTGCCAGATTGGCACCGTCTTCGACCCGCGCTCCGCGCGGGTC
>CAZXTO010000244.1:0-5513 GCA_964643675.1 uncultured Planctomycetales bacterium | reverse complement strand
GTCGCGCGGCTGGGCGGCCTGCATCGCCATCAGCGCCAGGGCCGTCATCTCGAGCGGCGAGCGGTTCCAGGCCAGGTTGCCGTCGACCGGGCAGCGGCCCTTGCCGCTGTCGAGCTTCCCGGCCAGCAGCTGGGTCAGCTCCACCGCCATCGGCTCGCGCTCCATCGCCACCAAGGCCAGCGCGGTGTGGGCCAGCGCCGCCGGCGACAGCTGCGCGCGCGAGCGGTGCAGACGGTTGGCCGCCGCGAAGTCGTCGCGGCCGTGCTGCGCCTTGGCGTGCACCAGCATCGCCTTCAGCTCATGCGCGGTCTCGCGCGCGCCGCGGAAGGCGGCCTCGAGGTACTGCAAGCCTTGGGCGATCGTGGGCGCCGGAACGGCGACCCCGGCCTCGGCCGCCCGGGCCAAGGCGATCATGGTGTCGGCGGAACTCTCGGCCGAGCTGGCCCCGGTCGAGGCCCAGCCCCAGCCGCCGTCGCCGCGCTGGGCGGCGATCAGGGAGGCCGCCAGGCTCTCAGCGCGGGCGCGCAGCTGGCGGTACTCGGCGACCTCGCCGGCGCCGCCGCGCTCGAGCTGCTTCAGCACCGTGCTCACGCCCAGCAGCTCGCTGCTGAGGTCGGCGAAGGTGCTCGGCCGACCGCCGGTCCAGCCGAGCTGGCGGCGCGGGCCGAGGCCGCCCAGCGCCTCGCGGATCAGGAGCCGGTCCAGGCCGTGGCCGAGGAACAGCTCCAGCCGGGCGTGGCGGGCCGCCGTCGCCGGCAGCTCCAGCTCGACCAGGGCGCGGTCGCCCAGCAAGCCGCTCTCGGCGTCGGCGATGGCCACGCCCCACGGCCGCACCGGGATGCTCCGCTGCAGGCCGTCGCGCAGGATGCTGCCGGCGCCGAAGGAGGCCGAGGCCTCGAGGGCGAGCTCCAGCGGCGCGCCGGCCGCCACGGCGTCGAGCGCGGGGAAGCGCAGCTCGACCACCGGCGAAGCGCCGAGCACCGCGGTGGCCGGGAGCACCTGGCTGCGGTCGCCGGAGCCGACCCGCAGCTTGAGGCTGGCCTCCCCTTCGAGCCCGGTCAGGTTGTGCAGGCGGGCGACGAGCTGCGGCCGGTCGCCTTCGACCAGCGCGGCCGGCGCGCGCAGCTCGACGAAGAAGTCGGCGCGCGACACGATCTCCATGCGCTGCTCGCCGAGCAGGGTGCCGTGGCCGACGCCGCGCGCGGTGAGCCGCCACTTGGTGCTGATCGCCGGCACCTCGAAGCGCACCCGGGCGCGGCCGTCGGCGTCGGTCACCACCGCCGCGCTCCAGTAGGCGGTCTCGGCCGGGGTGCCTTCGGGCGGCCCGCTCTTCAAGCCCGCTCGGCCGCCGCGGCCGCCGCGCGAACCGCCGGCGCCGCCGCCCAGCCCGATCGCTTCGTTCTCCATCGGCTCGTCGGCCACGTAGCCGAGCGAGCGCAGCTTGCCGCGGGCGGATTGAGCCAAGGCCGGCGAGGTCGGCGCCGCCGCCACTCCCCCTCCGGTCGGCGGAACCGAATCCCCCGGGCCGCGGAAGGCGCCGCCGCGACGCGAATCCTTGCTCAGCTCCTGCAGCGCCTCCAGCAGCTCGACCTCCTCCAGAGCCTCCTCGGTCTGCCGCTCGGCCTCGGCGATCACGGCCGCCGCCACCTCGCGGGTCACGCCGTCATAGCGGAAGGTGCAGCTGGTGTCGGTGCGCAGCGCGGTCTGGCGCCAGCTCCCCTCCTCGAAGAAGGGCCGGAGCGCCGGCGTGCGGTCGGCGTAGAGGTCGTAGAGGGTGGCGTCGACCACGCCCAGCGAGACCTCGGCCGAGACCGGCCGCCCGAGCTGGTCGGTGACGCGGATCCCGACGTAGGCCTGCTCGCCAGGCGCGTAGATCTCGCGCTCCGGTTCGACCGCCACCACCAGGCGACGGCCGACCTGGAATTCGGCGCGCGCCTCGAAGAACTCGTTGCCGCGCATCATCGCCGCCGACACGGTGAAGTTCGGGAAGTGCTCGTGACCGAGCTCGAGCGCCAGGGTGTTGGTGCCCTTGCCGAGCCGCACGACGCGGTAGCCGAGGATCTGCTCGCCCTCGAAGGTGAGCAGCGCCAGCCCCTCGCCGGCGCGGTTGTGCAGGTCGGCGCGCATGGTCTCCCCGACCTCGAGCTGGCCGTCATCGACCAACAGGCGCAGCTTGACGGTGTCCTCCTCGCCGGACACGAACAGGGTCTGCTCGGCGACGATGGTGTTGCCGAAGCGGTCCTCGCCGAAGGCGCGCAGCAGGTAGCTGCCGCCCTCCTCCACAGCCAGGTTGAGGCGGCCGGCGCCGTCCTCTTCGGCGGTCGCGAGCTCGTGCTCCTGCACCTTGGTCTCGGTCCAGCGGCCGCGCTCGGCCTTGCGCTGGACCACGTCGAGCCGCAGCGCTCGACCGACCGGTTCGCCCGCCGCCGACACGGTGCGCAGCGTGACCGGGAAGGACTCGCCGGTCAGCACGGTGTCGCGCGCCAGGGTGACGGTGGTGGAGTACCCGCGCGTGGCCAGCCACACCGAGGCACGGGCGCGGGCGCCCTCCTCGGGCAAGCTGGCGTGGAAGCTCAGTTGCCGCTCCTCGGCCAGCTCGCGGGTCGGGAAGCTCAGCTCGGCGCGGCCGTCGGCGTCGGTGCGCAGCTGCTCGACGCGCCCATCGGGCAAGGACACCAGCAGCGGAGCGGAGGCGACCGCTTCGCCGTAGGCCCAGGAGGCCTCGAAGCTCAGCTTCACCTCCTCGCCGCGGTAGACCACCGAGCGCTCGGTGTCGATCGTGAGCTGCACCTTGGGCAGCTCGTATTCGGCCACCGTGAAGCGGCCTTGCACGCTCAGCTCCTCGACCGCCAGGCACTCGATGCGGTAGTCGCCGACCGGCGTGCGCGCGGGCAGCGCGAAGCTGCCGCTCACGGTGCCGAATTCGCCGAGCGCGCTCTCGCCGCTGCGCAGCACGCGGCCCTGGGCGTCGATCACGCGCCAGCGCAGCGCGCTGCCCTCGCGCGCCACGTAGCTGCCGTCCTCGACGTGCCGCAACACGCCACGCCAGTTCACCTCGTCGCCGGGCCGGTAGGCGGGCCGGTCGGTGTAGACCAGGCCGCGGGCGCTCAGACCCTGGGCCAGGCCGAGGCCGCCCAGGTGGAGTCCCTGCGCCGCGCAGTGGCCGTCACGCACCGCGAACAGGCGCAGCCAGTCGGCGCTGCGCAGGCGGTCGAGTTCGAGCCGGGCGACGCCGTCGGCGCCGGTCTCCAGCTCGTGGAATTCGGCGGCGCCGGAGTCGACGCCCGGAAGCGCCAACAGCACGCTGACGCCTTCGGCCGGCTCCTCGAGCCGCATGTCCTGCGCATAGACGAAGACCTCGCGCCGCGAGCTCTTCACGATCAGGTCGACGTCGCTGCGCACGACCAGCGAGGTGGCGCGCAGGTTGCCCGCCGAGACCGCCACCGCCCACACCCCGGGCCCTTCCACCTCGAGGTCGAGCGGGTTCTGCAGCGGCAGGTAGTCCTCCACCCCTTCGATCGGGTGCTCGAACTCCAGCTCGGGCGCGATCAGGTCGAGGTCGAGGTCCTCGATGCGGCGGTTGGTGAGGTGCTTGCGGAAGTAGGCCTCGAGGTCGAGCGGGTAGACCTGCACCTGCACCGAGTCGACGTTGCGGGTGTTCAGGGTCAGCCGCGCCGGCTCGTCGCTGCGCCAGGTGCGCGGGGTCTCGATCGAGAGGTGCGGCCGGGTCATCACGACCAGCCGCATGCGCGCCTCGTGGGCCCAGGGGCCGAAGTCGCAGGCGCGGTAGCTGAGGATCGCCTCCTCGAGGTCGAGCAGCTCGTTCTCGTAGGCCTCGCCGATGCGGTAGAGCGCCTGGGAGGCCAGGCCGCTGCCCGGGTACTTCTCGCCCAGCTTGCGCCACTCGGCGATCGCGGCGCGGAAGGAGGCGGCGCGGGCGGGGTCCTCGTCCTCGAGCTCGTCGGCCTCCTCGGCGTGGAGCGCGCCGAGGTCGAACAGGATCTGCGCCACCCGCGGGTCGAGCGGGTGCTCCACTAGGAAGGCGCTCCAGCTGTCGCGCGCCTGCTGCCACTCCCCCTCCTGCCGGTGGGTCTGACCGATCAGGTAGCGGGCGTCGACCATGCCCTGCTGGGCGGCGGCCCAGTCCGGCCCGTTGGGGTGGCGACGGGTGTAGTCGAGGTAGACCGCGATGGCCTGATCGAAGCGCCCCTGGCGCTGGAGCACCGTCCCCTTCCGGAACAGGCCGCGCTGGCGCAGCTGGGCTTCTCGTTCGCGGTCGTCGGTGTCGTCGGTGGCGCGCGGGGACCGGGCCAGGAAGCGGTCGAAGGCGGCGACGGCCTCGTCGTCCCAGCCGCTCTGGAAGGCGCGGTCGGCGACCTCGAAGGCGGCGTCGGGCGCGCGGCGGTGATCGGGGTGGGCTTCGAGGAAGCGCTTCAAGGCATCGATCGCGGCGCGGGCCTCATTCGGGGCGTAGGTCTGGGTCCGGGCGAAGGAGGCGTCGCCGGCCAGCTCGGTCCAGGCGGCGCGGCGCTCGGCGTTCGCCTCGGTGTAGAGCTCGGCGTGCTCGCCGACGCCGGCAGCGGCGTCCGCCAGGGTGGCCGAGAGGTCCTCGAAGACGCGCCGAGCCTCTCCGCCCTTGCCGCTCAACATCAGGGCGTTGCCGAGCCGGTAGCGGGCCTCGAAGACGCGCGCGCCGTCGGGCTCGAACTCCTCCAGATAGGACTGGTAGGCCTGGACGGCCGCGTCCCAGGCCCCGGCCTTCTCCACGCACCAGGCGTAGCGGAAGCGCGCCCGCTCGCGGTCGGCGGGCGGGGCGTCGAGGTCGAGCACCTTGGTGTAGATGACGGCGGCGCGGCCGTAGTCGAGCGGGCGGTCGGGCTGGGTCGGGTCGGGGTCGGCCGAGAGCTCGTCGGCGATGCGCAGGTAGACCGCGGCCAGCTCGCTCTGGCGATCGGCGGCGCGCAGGCTCTGGGCGGCCTCCTCCCAGATGCGCTCGGCCTCGGCCCAATCGCCGAGGCGACCGTGGAGGCCGGCGCGGCGGAAGCGCGCCTTGGCGGTCCAGGAGGAGTCGGCGTAGGTGTGCTCCAGCTGGCGGAAGACGTCGACCGCTTCGGGCAGGGCCTCGCGCCGCTCGTGGACCAGGCCACGCAAGTAGAGCCAGAGATCACCGAGCTCGGGTTCGTCCTGCTGGAAGCGCGCCAGGATCTCGAGCGCCTGGTCGTGGTCGCCGTGGAGCAGCGCCTTGCGCAGCGCCTCCGGGATGACCGGGATCTCCTGGAGCGCGGCGGCGGGGTCGGCGGCGGGGTCGGGCCCGGTCTGGGCGGGAACCGCGGCGGCCAGCAGGAGGAACAGGGCGGAGAGGAGAGCGAGGAGCGGCTGTCGGCGCATGGTCGGAGCGGTGCCGTCGGGCGGCGTTGGCCTAACGCACTACCCTACGGCGAGTTCAGCCCCATAACGACGCCAGCTCGCTCAGCTTGGCGGCTTCGGGAGAGTTCGGATTGAGAGTTCGGGCG
>CAZXTO010000243.1:0-5545 GCA_964643675.1 uncultured Planctomycetales bacterium | reverse complement strand
GCTCAGGCCCTGAGCGATCGGAGGCACCGGCGCCGCCAGCGAGGCGGTTCGGGCCGGGTCAGCCGCCATCGCCGGGCGCTCGGTGTAGGGCGGACTCAGCAGCAGGTCGCCGTAAGGCGTGGTGGTCGGGCCGCCGCCGGCCAGCGAGTAACCGTGCCGCACCACCCCGCCGGGCGTGGCGTTGGTGACCGTGATCGTGACCACCTGGCCGGCGATCAGGTTGGTGACGGCCAGCTGCGGGCCGGTCGCGCCGGAGCCGGTGATCGTGATGTCGTCGACGCCGGCCCCGTCGAGGTAGCCGTAGGGGTAGTTGTCCTCCTGACCGAACATCAGGTAGAAGTTGCCCGCGACCGAGGCGGTGGTGGCGGTCAGGTCGACCCCGGTCACCGAGGTCCAGGCGCCGCCGGCGGCCAAGCCCCAGTCACCCCAGGCCTGGTGCCACTCCACGCCGTCGTCGGAGAGCCAGACGCCGTCGATGCCGTGGCCTTCCTCGCCGTGGTTGATGGCCATGAAGTCCATCGTCAGCGAGCTCCAGCCGGAGCCGTCGAGGCCCAGGGTGAGGGCGTTGCGGACGTAGTGGTAGTTGTTGGAGCTCGGGTCCAGGCCCATCTCCAGGCAGGCGGTGCCGCTGGAGGCGCCGAGGCCGGAGCCGCCGTCGATCACGCACCAGGCCTCCGGATCGATGGCGCCGGTGGCGGCGTCGACCGCGGTGGTCGCCATGTGCGGCGGGGTGATGCCGAGGTAGGACTCGAAGTCGTCCACGTAGGCACCCGCAGCGGCGAAGCTGCCCGGCAGGTTGACGGTCCAGTTCATGCCGGCCGGCGGGCCGATGGTGTCGTAGACCGCGATCGAGTCCGGGGTGGTCTGGTGCAGCACGACCAGCGACCAGCCATTGGGGTTGCGCGGGTCGGAGTAGAAGTCCGCGCCGCCTTGGGAGCCGCCGAGGGCGGTGCCGACCCCGCGGCCGGTGGTGACGCCCTGGACCGGGTCGATCTCGGTCAGGGAGGTGCCGGTGTCGGTGGCCCACATCAGGCCGGTGTTGTCGTCCCAACCGAAGCCGTAAGCGGACACGGTCGGCATCGCGTACGAGTTGATGACCAGGCCGGTGGTCATGTCGAACTCGAAGAAGTCGCCGGTGAAGTCCTTGGTGTAGAAGTTGCCCGAGACCGGGTTCTGGCACAGCGCGCGCACGGTGCCGGTCACGTTGGCGATCACGGTGCTGCCGTAGACTAGGCCGCCGGTGAGCGGGTCGTAGGTCATGACCTCGACGTAGCCGGTGTCGTTGCCGACCCACAGGGTGTTGTTGGCCTCGTCGGCCTCCATGTCCCGGCCGCCCCATCCGCCGACGTTGATCGCGCTGACGTTCTGCGGGTAGCTGACCAGGTAGACACCGTTGGTGTCGTACTTGTGGATCATGTAGATGTCGCCGATCGTGGTGTGGCCGCGACCGGTGACCCAGAAGTGGCCCCAGGCCTCCTCGACGCCGAGGCAGCGGTTGTCGTTCGGCGCGGTCTCGACGTCATAGGGCCCGGCGATCAGGGAGCCGAGCCCGCGGGTGCCGGAACCCGGGGTCTGGAAGAAGGCTTGGCCCGCGGCGCCGGGATCCACGTCGTTGGCCTGCTGCGCGGCAGCGTCGGCCAGGATCCCGCCCGCGAGGAGCAAGGAGAAGAGTCCAAGGGAGTAACGCATGGTCTCCTGGGTGAAGGAAAGATCAGGGATTCCGCGCGAGCGGCGCGGAGAGGAGAGTGATGGACCGCCTGGGGGCACGGGGATCCGCTACCCCCAGCCTAACGCGCCAGCGAGGGTGGATAAAAAAAGAAGGCCCTCTCCGAAGAGAGGGCCTTGTTTCATCCCTGGAGAATCAGCCGATGACTTCGGCCAGACCGTTGGTGAAGGTCAGGGAGCCGAGGTCGAAGGCGTGGATCCACACCGCGATACCCGTGGTGCCGACCGGGACGGCAGCGCCCAAGGAGGCGTTACCGGCGGCGTCGACGGCCATGGCCGGGAGTTCGGTGTACGGCGGGCTCAGGAGCAGGTCGCCGAACGCGGTCGCGGTCGGGCCGCCACCCACCATCGAGTAGCCGTGACGGACGATGCCGCCCGGGGTGCAGTTCGAGGCGCTGATCGTGGCGGTGCCGCCAGCGACCAGACCCGTCACCGAGATGGCCGGTCCAGGCGGGCCCGGATCGACGATGTTGATGTCATCGACGCCGAGGCCGTCCAGGTAGCCGTACGGGAAGTTGTCGTCCTGGGCGAACAGGCAGTAGAAGTCACCGCCGGTAGCAGCGCCGGCACCCATCAGGTCGCCAGCAGCCACGGCCTGCCAGGCGGAGCCGAGGGCGCTCCAGGAGCCGTAGACCATGTACCAGGTGGTGCCGTCATCCGAGACCCAGACACCGTCCCAGGTGTCGGTCTCTTCGCCGTGGTCGATCGCCTGGAAGTCCAGGTTCAGCTCGGTGGCGCCAGCGCCGTTGAGACCGATGACCAGACCGTTGCGGACGTCGTGGTAGTTGCTCGAGGCCGGGTCCAGACCCATCTCGAGGCAGTAGACGCCCGAGGTGGTGGACAGCGCCATCGCGCGCTGGCCCATGTTGCACCAGGCTTCCGGATCGGGGAGACCAGAGATGCCGTTGAGCTCGTTGACCGCCATGTGGCCCGGGACCACACCAGCGTAGGACTCGAAGTCATCCGAGTAGCCCGCCGCGGCCACGAAGGAAGCCGGCAGGTTGCTCCACGCCGGGGGCGGCGGGGGCGGCGAACCGGAAGTGTCGTAGACGGCGATGCTGTCCGGAGTGGTCTGGTGCAGCATCACGATCGACGGGCCGTTGGCGTTGAGCGGATCGTTGTACACGTCCGCGCCGCCTTGCGAGCCGGCGAGGGCCGTGCTGAAGCCGCGACCCGTGGCGACGGCCATCGTGTCGATCTCGGTGGCCGAGGTCAGCGCGTCGGTCGACCAGATGGTGTTCTGGGCGTAGTCCCAGCCGAAGCCGTAGGCCGACACCGCGGTGTTGACGTAGCTGTTCACCACGAGGCCAGTCGTCATGTCGAACTCGTACATGTTGCTGGTGAAGCTCTTGGTGAAGAAGTTCCCGGTGTTCGGGTCTTGGCACAGGGCGCGGACGGTCCCGGTGACACCGGTGACGACCGTGCTGCCGTAGACCAGGCCGCCGGTGAGCGGGTCGTAGGTCATGACCTCGACGTAGCCGTTGTCGTTGCCCACCCAGAGGGTGTTGTTGGCGTCGTCGGCTTCCATGTCGCGACCGCCCCAGCCGCCAACGTTCAGAGCGCTGACGTTCTGCGGGTAGCTGGCGATGTAGAGGCCAGTCATGTCGTACTTGTGGATCATGTAGACGTCGCCGATCGTGGTGTGACCGCGACCCGTGACCCAGAAGTGACCCCAAGCTTCCTCGACACCCAGGCAGCGGTTGTCGTTGGGAGCAGTTTCGACGTCGTAGGGGCCGTGCACGAGGTCGCCGTGCGCGCGCGCCATACCGCCGTAGTTGTTCGCGCCGATGGCGCCGTTCCAGTTCGGATCAACTTCGTTGACCTGTTGAGCGAAGGCACCGGCGACGAGGCCGGACGCAGCGATCGCTGCGAGGATGGTTGTCTTACGCATGTTTCCAGGGTGAAAGGGGTGAGAGCAGGAGAGGATCCTCCCGGCCACAAAACCGAAAGGCCTACGAATCCAGACTAGATCTCAGATCTAGCGGCAGAAGAGAAATCTCCGAGTTTTTGTTACCGACATTTCCGGCCCGAATTCGCTGCTGGTCTGCGAAGATGGATTTGTGGGGGAAGGTTCGCGCCCCCGGCAATTGGGCTCAGATCTCGCGCCCCTAGCGGCGAGGGTAGGAAGCCCCTTTTGCGGACTTGCGCCCTCCTAAACTATGCCCATGAACAGCCAGGAGATCGCGGACAAGGTGCTCGCGGGCGCCCGGATCAGCGCCGAGGAGGCCCTGCACCTGCACCAGCAGACCGACATCGCCACACTCGGATTGCTGGCCGACGAGGTCCGGCGGCGCAAGCACCCGGAGCCGGTCGTGAGCTACATCATCGACCGCAACCTGAACCCGACCAACGTCTGCGTCACCGACTGCAGCTTCTGCGCCTTCTACGCCAAGCCGAAGGACGAGGAGAAGGGCTACGTGCTCGACCGCGAGACCATCTACCGCAAGGTGCAGGAGACGGTCGACGTCGGCGGGGTGCAGATCCTGATGCAGGGCGGCCACCACCCGCGGCTCGACACCGCCTGGTTCGAGGAGCTGTTCCGCGACCTCAAGCATCGCTGGCCGGCGCTGCACCTGCACGCGATGAGCCCGCCGGAGATCGTGCACCTGTCGCACGTCTCCAAGGTCTCCACCGAGGAGGTGCTGCGGCGGCTCCAGGCGGCCGGCATGGACTCGATGCCCGGCGGCGGCGCCGAGATCCTGGTCGAGTCGGTGCGCGAACAGATCGCCCCGCGCAAGGCCACCACCGACGAGTGGCTGCGGGTCATGGAGGAGGCGCACGGCCTCGGCATGCGCACCACCGCGACGATGATGTTCGGCCACCTCGAGACCGTCGCCGACCGCATCGAGCACCTCGACCGGCTGCGCCAGGTGCAGGACCGCACCGGCGGCTTCACCGCCTTCATCGCCTGGACCTTCCAACCGGGCGACAACCCCCTTGGCGAGCAGCTGCTGGCCGAGGGTTGGAGCAAGTCGACCTACGCCGAGTACTACCGCACCACCGCGGTGGCGCGGATCTTCCTCGACAACTTCGACAACGTCCAGGCCAGCTTCGTCACCCAGGGGGCCGAGGCCGCGACCATCGCCCTGCGCATGGGCTGCAACGACTTCGGCAGCGCCATGCTGGAGGAGAACGTGGTGTCCTCGGCCGGCTGCTTCGAGCTGGTGGCGCTGGACAACATCGAGCGCTGCATCCGCGAGGCCGGCTTCGTGCCGCGGCAGCGCAACCAGGCCTACCGGATCATCGACGAGCGCGGTCCGGCGCCCCTGCCGGGAGAGCTCGCGCGATGCGACGCGGCGGCCACCGGCCAGGGCGCGCGCCTGGCCAAGGCCTGAACGGGAACGGCCCTCCCCCACCGCAGTGGAGGAGGGCCGCTCGAACCACCCCCGCGCTATCCGACCACGAGCGCCAGCGGGTTCGTGAACACCTTGGCGACGTCGTCGAACGCGTGGAAGTACATGGTCTTGCCCGTCTTCCACCCCGGCACCGGCTCGGAGTAGCTGGAGGTGCCGGAGGCGTCGGCCTTGACGCCCTTGTAGTAGATGTGCGGGCTGAGCATCACGTCGCCGTAAGGCGTGGAGGTCGGACCTCCACCGGCGCAGCTCCAGCCGAAGATGACGCAGCCGTTGGGCGTCGCCCCGGTGACCGTGGCGGTGGCCGTCTGGCCGCCGATCAGGTTGGTGATCGTCAACACCGGCGTCGGCGGGCCGGTGCCGCTGATCGCCAGGTCG
The DNA here is from genome assembly GCA_964643675.1 of uncultured Planctomycetales bacterium. Lineage (GTDB taxonomy): Bacteria > Planctomycetota > UBA1135 > UBA1135 > UBA1135 > J029. Next base: position 89 of record CAZXTO010000243.1, on the reverse strand, counting down.
TCGACGCCGAGGCCGTCGAGGTAGCCGTACGGGAAGTTGTCATCCTGCCCGAACAGCAGGTAGAAGTCGCCGTCCGTGCTGGTCCCGGT
>CAZXTO010000242.1:0-5548 GCA_964643675.1 uncultured Planctomycetales bacterium | reverse complement strand
GGATCAACAGGCTGAGGAGCAGCAGCAGGGAGCGGGAGGTTCTCATGACGCTTGGCGGCGGTGGAATGGCACGCCCGGCAGGACTTGAACCTGCAACAACCGGATTAGAAGTCCGGTGCTCTATCCAGTTGAGCTACGGGCGCGTCCGGGGAGCAGATCTTAACGGCTCCGGAAGCCCGGGCCCGCGCCGGTAGAATCCTCGGATGGCTCAGGACACTGCGGTGAAGTCGGGACTGGTCGAGAAATTCCGCAAGGACTACCAGGCCCCTTCCCACGACATCGAGCAGCTGCAGCTCGATTTCGATCTCCATGAGGACCACGCGCTCGTGCGGGCCCGGATGAGCGTGGCGCGGGCCCCGGGGGCCGCGGCCGACGCCGCCTTCGCCCTCGACGGCGAGGACCTCGAGCTGGTCTCGGTCCAGCTCGACGGCGTCCCGCTCGGTCCGACCGACTACCAACTCGACGACGAGGGTCTGCGCCTGGCGGCGCCGCCCGAGCGCTTCGAGCTGCGCACCGAGGTGCGCATCAAGCCGCAGGAGAACACCCAGCTGAGCGGCCTCTACCGCTCCTCGGCGATGTTCTGCACCCAGTGCGAGGCCGAGGGCTTCCGCCGCATCACCTTCTTCCCGGACCGCCCCGACGTGATGACCCGTTACCGGGTCCGGATCGAGGCCGGTCGCGCCGCCTACCCGGTGCTGCTCTCGAACGGCAACCTGGTCGAGCAGGGAGAGGCCGGCGGGGACCGCCACTACGCGGTGTGGGAGGACCCCTTCAAGAAGCCGAGCTACCTGTTCGCGCTGGTCGCCGGGGACCTCGGCTTGATCGAGGACAGCTTCACCACCATGAGCGGCCGCGAGGTGGCCCTCAAGGTCTGGAGCGAGCACGAGAACACCGACCGGCTCGACCACGCCATGCAGGCGCTCAAGAAGTCGATGCAGTGGGACGAGGAGGTCTACGGCCGCGAGTACGACCTGGACATCTTCAACATCGTCGCCGTCAACGACTTCAACATGGGCGCGATGGAGAACAAGTCGCTGAACGTCTTCAACACCGCCTACGTGCTGGCCAAGGCGGAGACCGCCACCGACCGCGACTTCGACCTGGTGGAGGGCGTGGTCGGCCACGAGTACTTCCACAACTGGACCGGCAACCGCGTCACCTGCAAGGACTGGTTCCAGCTGACCCTGAAGGAGGGCCTGACCGTCTTCCGCGACCAGCAGTTCTCGGCCGACATGGCCTCGGCCGCCGTCAAGCGGATCGAGGACGTGCGCGTGCTGCGTCGGCGGCAGTTCCCCGAGGACGCCGGCCCGATGGCGCACCCGATCCGTCCCGAGTCCTACATCGCGATGGACAACTTCTACACGGTGACGGTCTACAACAAGGGCGCCGAGATCATCCGCATGTACCACACCCTGCTGGGGGCCGAGGGCTTCCGCAAGGGCACCGACCTCTACTTCGAGCGCCACGACGGCCAGGCGGTCAGCTGCGACGACTTCCGCGCCGCCATGGCCGACGCCAACGGCGTCGACCTCGACCAATTCGAGCGCTGGTACCTGCAGTCCGGCACGCCGGAGGTCCACGCCGAGGGCAGCTGGGACGCCGAATCCGGCCGCTACACCCTGACCCTGCGCCAGAGCTGCCCGGCGACGCCCGGCCAGCCGCAGAAGCGCGCCTTCCAGATCCCGGTCGCGGTCGGCCTGCTGGGCGCCGACGGCAGGGACCTGCCCCTGCAGCTCGAGGGCCTCGAGATGCGCGCCACCACCACCTGCGTGCTGCAGCTCCGCGAGGCGGAGCAGCGCTTCGTCTTCGCCGGCGTGAAGGAACGCCCGGTCGCTTCCCTGCTGCGCGGCTTCTCGGCGCCGGTCAAGCTGCGCCTGGACCAGAGCGACGAGGAGCTGGCCTTCCTGCTGGCCCACGACAGCGACAGCTTCAACCGCTGGGAGGCAGGCCAGAAGCTCTACCAACGGGTGCTGCTGAACGCCTACCAGGTGCTCGGCGAGGGCGGACAGCCGCGGCTCCCGGGCGTGGTGCTCGAGGCCTGGCGCTCCACGCTGATCGCAGAGGGCATGGACCGCTCACTCCAGGCCTACGCCCTGATGCCTCCGGACGAAGCCACCCTGGCCGAGGAGATCGAGCAGGCCGATCCGGGCCGGGTCCACGCCGCTCGCCAGTGGCTGCTCGGCGCCCTGGCCGCCGCCTGCGCGGTCGAATTGGAGCACGTCTACGCCGAGCTGGCTCCTCAGGGCCCGTTCCGTCACGACCCGGCCGAGACCGGCCGCCGCCGCCTGCGCAACCTGTGCCTGGCGATGCTGGCCGAGCTGCCCGAGGCCGCCGCCAGCGCCCGCGCCGCCCACCAGTTCGAGCTGGCCGACAACATGACCGACCAGGAGGCCGCGCTGGCGGTGCTCGCCGACCTGCCCGGTGACGCCCGCCAGGCGGCCCTGGCCAGCTTCCTCGAGCGCTGGCGCCAGGACCCGCTGGTGATGGACAAGTGGCTGGAGATCCAAGCCGGCGCCGACCTGCCGGACACCGCCGAGCGCGTCACGGCCCTGCTCGAGCACGAGGTCTTCGACATCAAGAACCCGAACAAGGCTCGCGCCCTGGTGCGCAGCTTCGCCGAGAACCTGGCCCACTTCCACCGGCCGGACGGCGCCGGCTACCGCTTCCTCGCCGACCGGGTGCTGGAGCTGGACCCGCTCAACCCCCAGATCTCCGCCCGGCTGGTCCAGCCCCTCGGCCGCTGGCGCCGCACCGCGCCGGCCCTCGGCGCCATGATGAAGGAGCAGCTCGAGCGCATCGCCGCGCGCGAGGGCGTCTCCAAGGACCTGTTCGAGATCGTCCAGCGCAGCCTCGCCGACTAAGCTGCCCGTCGTGGCCGACCCGATCCGCTTCCCCGACCCGCCGCCGCGCATCCTGGTGGTGGACGATGAGCGCATGATCCGGTGGAGCCTGCGCGCCTGCTTCGAGGAGGCCGGCGCGCTGGTCGACGAGGCCGCCAGCCTGGCCGAGGCCCGCCGCCGGCTCGAGGAGCAGTGGCCCTCCCTGCTGGTGCTCGACCTCAAGCTGCCCGACGGCGACGGCCTCGAGCTGCTCGAGGAGGTGCAGGCCGAGGGCACCGACCTCGCGGCGCTCGTGATCACCGCCTTCGGATCGGTGCGAGGCGCGGTCGAGGCGGTGCGCAAGGGCGCCTTCGACTACGTCGCCAAGCCCTTCGAGCTCGACGACCTGCTGCTCACCGCCAAGCGCGCCCTCGAGCAACGCGACCTGCGCCGCTTCGCCGACCTGCGCGCGCGCCAGGACGACAGCTTGTGGCCGGTGGCCGAGGCGGAGGCCACCCAGAAGGTCATGGAACTGCTGCGGCGGATCGGCGGCAGCGGCGCCACCACCGTGCTGCTCACCGGCGAGAGCGGGGTCGGCAAGGGGCTGGCGGCGCGTTACCTGCACGCCGCCGGCAAGGGCGGCCAGGAGGCGCCCTTCATCCCGGTGTCCTGCACCTCGATCCCCGAGACCCTGCTCGAGTCCGAGCTGTTCGGCCACGAGCGCGGCGCCTTCACCGACGCCAAGGAGAGCAAGCGCGGCCTGGCCGAGCTGGCCTGGGGCGGCACCCTCTTCCTCGACGAGGTCGGTGACCTGCCGCCGGGGATCCAGGCCAAGCTGCTCACCCTGCTCGAGGACCGCCAATTCCGGCGCGTCGGCGGCACCCGCCAGCTCCAGTTGGAGGCGCGCGTGGTGGCGGCCACCAACCGGGACCTGGAGCAGGAGGTCGCCGCCGGCCGCTTCCGCGCCGACCTCTACTACCGGCTCAAGGTGGTGCCGGTGGAGATCCCGCCGCTGCGCTCGCGGCTGCCCGATGTGGCGCCGCTGGCGAGGTTCTTCCTGGACCAGTACCGGCGGGAGTTTGGCGTCGGCGTCGAGGCCTTCCAGGACGAGGCGATCCAGGCGATGGAGGCCTACGCCTGGCCGGGCAACGTGCGCGAGTTGCGCAACGCGGTCGAGCGGGCCGCCCTGCTGGCTCCCGAGGAGCGGATCAGCCTGCAGGACCTGCCGTCCGAGGTCGGCGGCGGCGACCGCCCGGCGGCCCCCGGCGACGGCGACGGTCTGCAGCTCCCGCGGGAGGGGGTGGACCTGCAGGAGCTGGAACGGAGCTGGGTGCTGGAGGCCCTGCGCCGCTGCCACGGCAACCGCAGCCGGGCGGCGCGCTTGCTCGGCATGAACCGCGACCAGATCCGCTATCGGATCGAGAAGTTCGGGTTGGCCGACGAGGCCTGAGGGGCGCGGCCGAGGCCGCTCCTCCCCTCGCCGCGGCCCCCTCGTCCGCTGCTCAAGCGCTGCGGGGCAGCCGCATCCGGACCGCCGTGCCCGCGGAGACCTCGAGCAGCTCCAGGCCGCCGCCGAGGCTGTGGAGGTGGCGCTGGCAGATCGCCAGGCCCAGGCCCGAGCCGCGCACCTTGGTGGTGAAGAAGGGCTGCAGCACCTTGGCGCGCAGCTCCTCCGGGATGCCGGGGCCGTTGTCGCGGAACTCGACGTAGGCGCGGCTGCCGTCGGCCTCGACCAGCAGCTCGACCACGCAGCCGTCCGGCTGGGCCTCGAGCGCGTTCTCCAGCAGGTTGCGCAGCACCTGCTCGAAGATCATCGGGTCGAGCTCGACCTCGGGGCGGTCCTCGATGCGCAGCCGCAGCTCGGCGCCGCGACGACCGGCCTCGCGCCCGAACTGCCCGATCCAGTTCTCCAGCCAGCCGGCCAGGTCGGTGCGGTCCTTCTGCGGCGCCGCCGGCCGGCCGAAGCGCATCAGGTCGGTGACCAGGCCGTCCAGCCGCGAGATCTCGGCGGCGACGTCCTCGAACACCTGCACCTCCTCCGGTCCGGGGTCGAGCCGACGCCGTAGGATCTGCAGGGCGCCGTGCACGCCGGCCAGGGGATTGCGCACCTCGTGCGCGACCTGGGCCGAGAGCTCGCCGAGGGCGGCCAGGTTGCGGGCGGTCTCCAGCTCGTGCTTGAGCTTCTCGGCCTCGCTGACGTCGCGCAGGATCGCGGTGGTGCCGACCTCTCGCCCTTGCCGGTCGCGGACCAGGCTGCGGGTCAGGGAGACCGTCAGCTCCTGGCCGTCGCGGGTGCAGCGGCGGGTGATGTAGTTGCGCAGCCGCCCGTGCCGCGCGGTGCGGCGGACCAGCTGCTTCAGCTCTCCGGACTCGCGCAGGTCGTCGGGCAGCAGCAGCTCGAAGGAGCTCCCGATCACCTCCTCGGCGCTGTAGCCGAACATCTCCTGGGCGCCGCGGTTCCAGGCCCGGATGCGCAGGTCCTGGTCGATGAACAGCACCGCGTCGGCCGACAGGTCGGCCACCTGGGCCAGCTGGTAGGGGGTCAGGGGGCCGGTGGCGTCGAGGTGGAAGTCCGGGCGCTCGTCCTCCTCGTAGGGCTCCTCGGTCCAGCTCAGGAGGAGGCCGCCGGAGTAGTGGGCGGCCGCCTCGACCGCCAGGCCGGCCGGGGCGGGGCCGGGGCGGTGATGGGCGCCAAACGCTTGAAAGCCATCGCGGTGCATGGCCACGGC
>CAZXTO010000241.1:0-5630 GCA_964643675.1 uncultured Planctomycetales bacterium | reverse complement strand
CTTCTCCGGCGCGAGCGCGGTCACCTTGCCGCCCTGCGCCGCTTGCTGGGCGGCGCCGAGCGCTTCGAGGGACGCCGGACGGACCTGGCCGTCGCGGGTTTCGAGGATCACGAGGATGTCGGTCATCTTTCTCCCTTTCCCTACAGCACCTTGGCTTCGTTCTGGAGCGCTTCGATCAAGGCGGGCACCGCGTCGGCGCCTTCGCCCACGATGCGACCGGCCGGCCGCGCCGGCGGCATGAGCATCTCGACCACCTCGACGGCCATCGAATCGACCGCGGTCTCGACCGTCTCGAGCGGCTTCTTCTTGGCCGCCATGATGCCCTTCAGGCTGGCGTAGCGCGGCTCGTTGAGCCCCTTCTGGCAGGTGATCGCGCACGGCAGCGGCGCCTCGACGGTCTCGCGACCGCCCTCGACCTCGCGCACGCAGCGGACCTTGCCGTCGGCCAGCTCCAGCTCGACCACCTCGGTCACGCAGGGCACGTCGAGCAGGGTGGCGACCATCGGGCCGACGCCGTGCTGGTCGCGGTCCACCGCCTGCTTGCCGAAGAACAGCAGGTCGAAGCTGCGGCCGCGGATCGCCTCGGCCAGCACCCGCGCGGTGGTGGCGCCGTCGGCGCCCGGGGCGCCGTCGTTGGACAGCAGCAGCGCCGCGTCCGCGCCCATCGCCAGGGTGGTGCGCAGCTCCTTCTGGGCCGCGCCGTCGCCGAAGCTGACGGTGGTCACCGAGCCGCTGCCGGCCGCCTCCTTCTGCTTCAGGGCCTCCTCGACGGCGAACTCGTCGTAGGGATTCAGGATGTACTCGACCCCGCTCGGGTCGAGCGACTTGCCGTCGCCGCCGACCTGCACACGGGTCGTCGTCGAGGGCACACGCTTCACGCAGACAATGGATTCCAAGGGTTCTCTCCGGCGTTCCAGAGCAGGGGTCCGAGGGTGGACAGCCGGACAATTTAGCGTGGCGGCGGGGGCCGGGGGGCCTTCCGCGCCGGAAGCCCGCCGGCCGGCCGCGCCGCTCGCTAACCGAGCGCGAAGCGCTTGCCCAGGTAGACCTCGCGCACCTGCGGATCCTCCACCAGCTGCTCCGGCCGGCCCTCGGCCAGCACCTTGCCGCCGGCCAGGATGTAGGCCCGATCGGTGATGTGCAGGGTCTCGCGCACGTTGTGGTCGGTCAGCAGGATGGCGATCTTCTTCTGCTTCAGGCGGGCCAGGATCTCCTGGATCTCCTCGACCGCGATCGGGTCGACCCCCGAGAAGGGCTCGTCCAGCAGGATCAGGGCCGGCTCGGTGGCGAGCACACGGGCGATCTCCAGCCGGCGCCGCTCGCCGCCCGACAGCACCTCGCCCAGGCTGCCGCGCACGTGGCCGAGGCCGAATTCCTCGAGCAGGGCGTCGCAGCGGCCTTGGCGCAGCTTGGGGGCCACCCCGATCAGCTCCAGGATCGCCAGCAGGTTGTCCTGGACCGTCATCCTGCGGAACACCGAGGGCTCCTGGGCCAGGTAGCCCAGCCCCAGCCGCGCGCGGCGGTGGATCGGCATCCGGGTGACGTCGCGGCCGCGGAAGCGGATGCGGCCGGCCTCGGGGCTGACCATGCCCATGCACATCCGGAAGGTGGTGGTCTTGCCGGCGCCGTTCGGTCCCAGCAGGCCGACGATCTCGCCGTCCTCGACCGTCAGCGCCACCTGGTCGACCACCCGCCGGCCGCGGTAGGCCTTCACCAGGCCCTCCGTCTCGAGCAGGCAGGCGGCGCACTGGGTCATCGCACCAGGCCCATGCGCAGGGTCGGCCACAGCGGCAGGAAGACGGCCAGCGCGCGCCCCATCAGGTGTTCCCGCGGCACCAGCGAGTGCGGCTGGCGCAGGTCCTTGTAGGCCAGGATCTGGTCCTCCGGGATCGCGTGAAGCTCGCCCTGGCTGTCGCGGAAGGTCATCACCGTGTGGTCGCGGTTCCAGCGCGGGTTGTCGAAGAAGGGGTCCAGGCTGCCGCTGAAGTCGTCGCCGATCAGGGTCGAGACGCCGCCGATCGGCTCCTTGAGCTGGATCTCGCGCGAGCTCCAGTCGCGGCTGTCGTGCGAGTTCTGGGTGTTGTCACCCATCATGAAGAACATGCCCTCGGGCACCTCGAACAGCCGGGTCTGGCTGCCGTCGGCCTGCAGGGTCGACAGGTAGTGGATGTCGCGGTGCAGCTCGGGCGGGAACAGGGTCCAGCCGCCCTGCTGGGTCTCGATGGTGACGCCGTTGCGCCGGGCCCGCTCGGTGGAATCCAGCACCAGGTCGCCGCTCTCGGCGACGGTCTCGCCGCCCGCCTCGATCTCGAGCTCGAAGTGCTGGTCCCAGTAGGCCAGGTCGATCGCGACCCGGCCGCCGCTCGACAGGGCCAGGTCGCCCTCGCGGACCGCGCCGTCGGGGAGGTGCAGGCGGTAGCGGGAGTCGCCCGGGATCAGCTCGAGCCGGAAGAGGAAGGGGCCGCACTGCAGCTCGAGCTCGAGCGGGCCGGTGCCGTCGGACTCGGCCTCGAGCTGGAGGCGCAGGTCGTGGACCAGGTTGCTGCCGCGCGAGCCGGCGCCGGAGACCGGGATGCGCCAATAGATCGAGTCGGGGAAGCCGTGGCGGTAGACGTCCTTGACCGGACTGAAGTGGGTGCGGCCGACGCCGCGGAAGGCCAGGCCGCCGTCGGCGCCGAGGGTGTGCTCGCCGGTGGTGTTCCAGCCGGGCCAGTGCAGCGGGTCGCTGTCCGGGACCGGGAACACGCGCTTCCACAGGCGCCGCTGCAGGTCGGCTGGCTTGCGCTGGATCACGAAGTCCTCCGAGCTGCCGATCGGACGGGTCCAGATGTCGCCGTTCTCGATCATCAGCTCCTCGCCGGGCATGCCGATCAGGCGCTTGACGTAGTTCTGGTAGGTCAGCAGCGGGTAGCGGAACACCACCACCTCCCAGCGCTTCGGCTCGCGCACCAGGAAGGAGAGCTTGTCGACCAGCACGCGGTCGTGGATCGAGCCGCTCGGCACCTGGCGCTGGCGGTCGAGCAGCTGGGTGCCCATCAGGGTGGGCATCATCGAGCCGGTCGGGATCTGGTAGGCCTCGAGCGCGAAGACCTTCAGGCCGAGCGCCATCACGATGGCGAAGACGCACATCTCGATCAGGTCGCGCAGCGGGTGCTTCGACTTCTGCTTCTTGGGCTTCTCGGCGCGGGCCATCGTGGGATTCTACGGGGGCGGGGCTCAGTCGCTGGTGCCGGGGAAGCGGACCTCCTCGACCCGGCGCAGGGCGAGCCAGTCCAGTTCCTCTGGATAGCGGGCCAGGGCCTCCTGGGCGCTGGCGCTCGGCCCGGTCAGGATCAGCGGGTCGAACCAGGAGTCCGGCGAGGGGGCGATGCGCGGGATCTCGTCGGCCGCCGCCTGCTTCAAGCCCTCCGCGCCTTCTTCCGGGCCCAGCAGGCCCAGCTCGTAACCCTGTTCGGTCCTGCGGATCCCCCAGGCGAGGTGGACCGGCAGCAGGTGGGCGTGGAGGATCACCGGCGCCCCGTCGAAGGGATCCTCGCCCACGAAGTCCTCGAAGACGGTGTCGAGGAACAGCCGGTCTCCGACCGCGAAGGCGTGGGCCTCCAGGATCACCGGCGTGGCGCCCTCCTCGTAGACCGTCATGTGGTAACCGGGGCGATCCTGGCGAGCTTCGAAGCGGAAGTAGACCCGGTCGGGCGGCTCCTCCCCGCGAGACTCCTCGAGCCACATCCAGAGGCCCGGCAGGTCCGGGAGCTCGAGGGAGTCCTTCTCCTGGTCCTGGTAGAAGGGCTCGATGGACTGGACCCAGCAGGCCAGGCTGAGGAGCGGGAGCAGGAACAAGAGGCTGCGTTTCATGATCGGATCCGGACGGCGGGTGGCTCGCGGGAGGTGGAGATGGACGGGGGTGGCGGAGGGATGAGCCTACGCCTGAAACGGCTGTTGGTCGCGGGATTACACTCCGCTCCATGCCTCGCCAAGGCCTCCTCGACGGCCTGCTGCTCGTCCTGCTGACTCTGCTCGCCTTCAGCACCGCCGTTCCCAACGGCTGGATCTGGGACGACGACGACTACGTGCTCGAGAACGAGCTGCTCGAGGACGTCGATGGCCTGGTCGAGTTGTGGGCCGAACCGACCGCGCTGCCGCAGTACTATCCGCTGGTCCACACCACCTTCTGGCTGGAGAAGCGGCTGTGGGGCGAGGACGAGCGCGGCCGCCCGCTGGCCTGGGGCTTCCACCTCGACAACGTCCTGATCCACGCCGCGGCTGCGGTGCTGCTCTGGCTGTTGCTGCGGCGGCTGGGGGTGGCCGGGGCCTGGTTCCTGGCGGCCCTGTTCGCGCTCCACCCGGTGACCGTGGAGTCGGTGGCCTGGGTCTCCGAGCGCAAGAACGTGCTGTCGATGGCCTGCGCCTTCGGCTCGGCCTGCCTGTTCCTGGACTGGCAGCGCGACGCCCGCCGTTGGCTCCGCCTGGGCCTCGCGGCCTCGCTCTACCTGGGGGCGCTGTGGAGCAAGACCATCGCCGCGCCGCTGCCGCTGGCCCTGCTCCTGATCCTGTGGTGGAAGCGGGAGCGGCTCGACCTGCGGGTCGTGGGCACCTTGCTGCTGATGACCGCGGTCGGGGCCTGGATGGGCTTCCGGACCGCGTCGCTCGAGCAGACCAAGGTCGGCGCGGTGGGGGAGTTCTGGGACCGCGGCTTCGCCGACAGCCTGCTGATCGCCGGGCGGGCGGTGTGGTTCTACCTCGGCAAGCTGGCGTGGCCGGTGGATCTGGTCCACGTCTACCCGCGCTGGGAGATCGACTCCCTGGACCTGCGCCAGTGGCTGTGGCCGCTGACCGCCCTGGCCTTGCCGCTCGGGCTGCTGATCGGGGTGCGGCGGCTGGGGCGCGGGCCGCTGGTGGCGGTGCTGATCTTCGGCGGCACCCTGTTCCCGGCGCTCGGCTTCCTCAGCGTCTACCCGCACCGCTACAGCTACGTCGCCGACCACTATCAGTACCACGCCTGCGCCGCGATGCTGGTGCTGCTCGGCTCGGTGCTGCTGCGCTGGCGGCCGTTCCGGCTCGAGCCGGAGGCAGCATTGGAGGGGCCGGTGGCCGGCCGCCAGCGGGCGGCGTTGGCCTGGCTGCTCCTGCTGGTGCTGCTCGGGGGCATGAGCTTCGATCGGGCGCGGGTCTACCGAGACCCGGTCACCCTCTGGACCGACACCGTGGAGCGCAACCCCGGGGCGGCCGTCGCCTGGGTCAACCTGGCGGCGCAGGCCCGCGCGCCGCTGACCCCGTCCGGGGAGCCGAAGTCACCCGACCTGGCCGAGGCCGAGCGCTGCCTCCGGCAAGCGGTGGCGGCCGAGCCGGGCAACGAGCTGGCCTGGAGCGAGCTCGGCAGTCTGTTGCTCCAGACCGGGCGGCCGGACGAGGCCGAGAGCCCGCTGCGCATCGCCGTGGAGCTGGAGCCGCGGCTGGTGAAGGCCAACATCCTGCTCGGGGACCTCCTGCGCAGTCGCCAGGAGTGGGCCGAGGCCGCCGCCCTCTACGAGGCCGCGATCACCCACAACCCGACGCCGCTGCCGCCGGTCCTGAAGGCCCTCGGCGACGTCCGCGCCGCCCAAGGGCGGACCGAGGAAGCCCGCGCGCTCTAC
>CAZXTO010000240.1:0-5681 GCA_964643675.1 uncultured Planctomycetales bacterium | reverse complement strand
GCACGATCGCGGCGTCCTGAAACAGCAGCACGCTCACGGCGGCGCGGCCGTGCGGGCTCTCCAGCTCCGCGCGTGAGCCGAGGAGCCGCATCACCACCGCGGTGCTGGACGGCGCGATCACCACCCCCAGCGCCACGGCGGCCGCGACAGGCAGGCCGAGGCCCAGTCCGACCGCGGTGCCCGCCGCCGCCGTGGCGATGACCTGGAGCGAGCCGCCGACCAGCACCGGGCGTCCGAGGGAGCGGAAACGCTCGAAGGAGAATTCGAGGCCGATGGCGAAGAGCAGCAGGGCGACCCCGAGCTCGGCCAGCAATTCGACCTCGGCCCCGTCCGCCACGAGAGCGAAGCCGTGCGGGCCGAGCAGCGTTCCCGCCAGCAGGTAGCCGACCAGCGCGTGCTGCCGCAGGCGCTCGGCCAGCGCGCCCAGGAACAGGCAGCCGGCCAGGAGGAGGAGCAGGTGCAGGAGCGCGTCCCACCCATCGGGCGCTTCGGGAGAGGCGGGAAGGAGGGGGACGATCATGGAGGAAGGGCGCTCCTTGCTGCGGCAGGGTATCCGCAGGATCCTCCTAGGTTCTAGGGGCTGCTTGACTGGACGCTCGTGGGTGCGGCACCCACAATCCACCCGCCATGAAGACCCTGAAAGGCCCCGCGATCTTCCTCGCCCAGTACATGGGCGACGAGCCCCCCTTCGACGACATCTCGACCGCGGCCGAGTGGGCAGCCGGCCTCGGCTTCGAGGGCCTCCAGATCCCGACCTGGGACTCGCGCGCCATCGACCTGGATCAGGCGGCGAGCTCGCAGGCCTACTGCGACGACTGGCGCGCCAAGCTCGACAAGTTCCACATCCAGCCGACTGAATTGTCGACCCACCTGCAGGGGCAGCTGGTCGCGGTGCACCCGGCCTACGACGAGCTGTTCGACGGCTTCGCGCCGGAGTCGGTGCGCGGCAACCCCACCGCGCGGACCGACTGGGCGGTCGACCAGGTCAAGAAGTGCCTGAGCGCCTCCCAGAAGCTCGGCCTGGACGCGATGGCGACCTTCAGCGGCGCCCTCGCCTGGCCCTACCTGTACCCGTGGCCGCAGCGGCCGGCCGGGCTGGTCGAGGAGGCCTTCGACGAGCTGGCGCGGCGCTGGAAGCCGATCCTGCGCCACGCCGAGGAGTGCGGGGTCGACTGCGCCTACGAGATCCACCCCGGCGAGGACCTGCACGACGGCGTCACCTGGGAGCGCTTCCGCGAGGCGGTCAACGACCACCCGCGGGCGGAGATCCTCTACGACCCGAGCCACTTCGTCCTCCAGCAGCTCGATTACCTGGAGTTCCTCGACATCTACCACGAGCACGTCAAGGTGTTCCACGTCAAGGACGCCGAGTTCGAGCCCAACGGCCGCTGCGGCGTCTACGGCGGTTATCTGCCGTGGGGCGACCGCCCGGGCCGCTTCCGCTCGATCGGCGACGGCCAGATCGACTGGAGCGCGGTGTTCACCAAGATGGCGAAGTACGACTTCCCGGGCTGGGCGGTGCTCGAGTGGGAGTGCGCCTACAAGGACAACCTGGTCGGCGCCGCCGAGGGCGCCGATTACATCCGCGCCAGCATCATCGAGGTGGCCAAGACCGCCTTCGACGACTTCGCCGCCTCCGGCGCCGACACCGCCGCCAACCGCCGGATCCTGGGGCTGGGCTGATGACCAGGCTGAAGATGGGGATGGTCGGCGGCGGCCCCGGCGCCTTCATCGGCGCGGTGCACCGCCTGTGCCTGGCGATGGACGGCGAGTTCGAACTGGTCGCCGGCGCCTTCAGCTCCGACGCCGACAAGAGCCGCGAGACCGGCGCCGAGCTCGGGCTCGATCCGGCGCGGGTCTATGGCTCGTGGCAAGAGATGGCCGAGAAGGAGGCCGCCCTGCCCGAGGGCGAGCGCATCGACTGCGTCTCGATCGTGACGCCCAACCACGTTCACCACGGGCCGACCCTCGAGTTCCTGCAGCGCGGCTTCCACGTCGTCTGCGACAAGCCGCTGACCATCTCCAGCGAGCTGGCCGAGCAGATGAGGGCCGCGGTCGCCCAGAGCGGCAAGGTCTTCGCCCTGACCCACAACTACACCTGCTACCCGATGATCCGCGAGGCGCGCGAGCTGGTGCGCGGCGGCAAGATCGGCCAGGTGCGCAAGGTCTACGCCGAGTACCTGCAGGGCTGGCTGGCCGACAAGCTGGAGGACACCGGCCAGAAGCAGGCCGGCTGGCGCACCGACCCGGCGCGCAGCGGCCCCGGCGGCAGCCTCGGCGACATCGGCACCCACGCCTTCAACTTGCTCGAGCACGTCACCGGCGCCCGCGTGTCCCGCCTGATGGGCCAGCGCACCGCCTTCATCGAAGGCCGCCCGGTCGACGACGACGCCCAGGTGTTGTTCGAGCTCGACAACGGCGGCAACGGCACCCTGGCCTGCTCGCAGGTCTGCGTCGGCCGCGAGAACGGCCTGCGCCTGCGCGTCTTCGGCGCCGAGGGCGCGGTCGAGTGGGACCAGGAGCACCCCAACGACCTGCTGGTGCGTTGGAAGGACCGCCCGGCTGAAGTCCGCCGCACCGGCAACGGCTACCTCGGCGAGGCGGCGCAGTCGCTCGGCCGCATCCCGCCCGGCCACCCCGAGGGTTACCTCGAGGGCTTCGCCAACCTCTACCGCGCCGCCGCCCGCGCCATCCGCGGCGAGGCCGACCTGGACGACGCCTACCCGACCGTCGACGACGGCTGCCGCGGCGTACGCTTCATCGAGAAGGTGATCGAATCCAGCGAGGCGCAGGCCTGGGTGGACTTCGACGATTGAGATGCCGGTGGCCTGCTCGATCCGGGACTACCGCGATTCGGATTGGGAGGCCATCTGCCGCGTCCACGACCGCTCCCGGCCCGACGAGCTGCGCGGCAGCTACGACCCGCGCGCCTTCGTGCCCCTGGCCGAAGACCCGGAGGCGGAGGACATCCACGACTGCCAGCTCTTCGTGGCCATCGTGGAGGGGGAGGTCGTGGCCTTCGCGGGGATCGACGACCCCTACCTCGCCTGGCTCTACGTCGACCCGGCACACTACCGGCAGGGGATCGGTCGGGCGCTGCTGCGGCACTGCCTCCGCCGCGTCGGCGCCGAGGGCTGGACGGTCGCCTGCGCCAACAACCAGCCGGCCCTGGCGCTCTATCGCGCCGAGGGCTTCGTGGAGGCCGAGCGCTTCACCGGCACCAACGCCGGCTACTCGGGCCCCGGGGTGATCCTGGCCCTCCACCCCGCCCTGCGCAGCTGGAAACAGCCGCGCTGTTCGGGAGGCGGGGCTTGAAGCGTCGCCGCGATCTCCGCTCCCGGCGCCTGCGGCCGTTCGGAGCGACCTCGCTCGGCTTGCTCCTCGCCGCTCTCGCGCCGGCCTGCGTCGTCCCGATCGTCCAACCGGTGGAGGGCGCCGAACTCGAGCTCGCGCATTTCCCGCCGGGGAGTGAGGCCATCGAACTCGAGGTCGAACCGGGGCTGTGGTTGCGCGGGGCCTTCGTCCCCGCCCACCCTGGCGCTCCGGTGATCCTGCATCTGCTGCCCGCGGAGGCTTCGGTCGCCCGTGGTCTGGAGGGCGTCGCCGGCTGGCGGCAGACCTTGGCCCGCTTCCAGGAGCTGGGTTATGCCTCCTTGGCGCTCGACTACCGCGGCGTGGGCGCCTCGGACGGCCGTCCGGACCCCGGCGCCCTCGCCGCCGACGGCGACGCCATGTGGCAGGAGGCCCTGCGCCGGACCGGCGGCGAGCCCGGTCGCGTCCTCCTCCGCGCCACCTCGCTCGGCACGGTCCCGGCCGCGGAGCTGCTCGAATCCGGCGCCGAGCCACGCGGGGTGGTCCTGGTCGCGCCGATCCGGACCTCCACCATCGGCGAGCACGCGCCGGTGGAGCGCCACGGCTCGCTGCTCGGCACCATCGTCAGCTGGTTCCTGCGCGATCCGCCCGGCCCGGACCTGCTGGAGGTGCTCGACAGGAGCGCCGCGCCGGTGCTCCTGATCGCCGCCAACGAGGACGGCTACCTGCCGGTGGAGGAGCGCGCCGCCTTGTTCGCGGTCGCCGAGCGCCAAGGCCAGCGCACCCTGCTCTACCCGGGCGACCACCAGCAGCTGGTGGCGCGAGCCTTCGGCTTCGTCTGGACCGCCGCCGCCGGCCGCCTGGCGACGGACCTGCTCCCCGCCGAGCTCGCCTTCCTGGCCGACCTGGGCGCCGGATGAGCCTGGAGTTCCGCACCGACTACTGGGATGACCGCCGCGCCCGCGCGGAGTTCCAGGCCTTCATCCGTCAGATCCACGGGCTCGACTTCAGCCTTTGGCAGGACATGGGCTGCTGGGATCCGCTCTACCGCCCCTTCTCCTCCTTCGACGGCGAGCGCCTGGTCGCCAGCACCTGCCTCTATTCGATGGACATGGTGGTGCGCGGCCAGCGGCGGCGCGTGGCCCAGATCTCGGGGGTCGGCACCCTGCCGGAGTACCGCCGCCGCGGGCTCAACCGGCGCCTGACCGAGCGCGCCCTGGAGTGGGCGCGACCGGATCACGACTTCGTGTTCCTGTTCGCGGACGAGGAGGCCTTCCCCTTCTACGCCGCGACCGGCTTCCGGCCGGTGCAGGAGCAGGCGCCGAGCGTGTTGGCCCCGCCGGTGAGCCCGCGCGCGGGGCTGGAACCCGTCGACCCGACCGACCCGGCCGTCTTCGCCGCGCTGCGGCGGGCGGCGGAGCGGCGCTGCCCGGTGTCGCGCCAGCTCGGAGTCCTCAACGTCGAGCTGCTGCTCTTCCACGCCCTCTATCCGCTGCGCGGCTTCCTGTACTCCCTGCCCGCGCTCGGGCTCTTCCTGGCCTTCACCCGCGATGAGGACGGCGTGCGCCTGTTCGACCTGGTCGGCGAGCGCGTGCCGGCCTTCGCCGAGCTCTGGCCCTACCTGAGCGAGGGCCGGGCCGAGCGGGTCGAGTTCCGCTTCCCGCCGGACCAGCTGGAGCTGAGCGAGCTGGAGTGGGCGCCCTTGCTCGGCAACGGCACCCATCTGCGCGGGGACTTCCCGCTCGAGGGAGAGCCCTTCCTCTTCCCCTTCACCGCCCACGCCTGAGCGCAGCGCTCAGGGGTCGATCACCAGGACCACCGCGTTGCTGACGAAGCGCTCGGCGCCGCGTTCGGCGACGAAGGCCAGCCGGTAGCCGCGGCCGATGAGGGCGGGGTCGCTGAGCTGTCCGGGCGCGAGGTCCAGGGCGGCGGTGGCGGCGCCGACGGCGTCGAGGCTGCCGGCGAACTGCAGGAACGGCGGCTGGTTGGCCTGCCGTCGGACCAGATCGGTGGCGGCGTCGGTGGGGAAGGGCAGCACGCCGCCGCCAGGCAGCGGCTGCGCGGGTCCGGAGGCGGCGCCCGCCAGCAGCAAGTAGCTGGCGCCGGCCCAGGCCGGACCGGCCTCGAGACCGAAGTCGATGCGGCCGCCGGTCGCGGCGGAGAGCAGGGAGCCGCTGGCGGTCAGCTCGGCGATGGCGCGGGGGGCGACCAGGACCTCGCGCTGGCCGGCGAGGGTGGCGCGGCTGAGCCAGAGCTGGGCGTTGACCGGATCCTCGCTGCTGACGGCCAGGCCACCGGAGGAGGCGCTGCCCGGAGCGCCGCCGTCGATGCCGCCGGGCAGCGGCGCGGGCGCCGACCAACCGCCGGCC
>CAZXTO010000239.1:0-5683 GCA_964643675.1 uncultured Planctomycetales bacterium | reverse complement strand
CTACGAGTTCACCGCCCTGGACGCGGCGGTCGCGGCCGGCGGCGACGCGGCGCTGGCCCCGCGCGGCGCCCGGCGACCGAACGTGCTGTTCCTGATCGCCGACGACGCCAGCATCCGCTCGGTCGGCGCGGCCGGAGGCGAGCAGGCCCTCACCCCGAGCCTGGACCAGCTCGCCGCCGGCGGCGTAGTGATCGAGACCGCCGTCCACCAGGGCGCCTTCAGCGGCGCCATCTGCACCGTCAGCCGCGGCATGATCCTGAGCGGCCGGCCGGTGTGGGGCGTCACCCCGGGCCGCTTCGGCTTCCAGGGGCCGGCGCAGCTGCGCACCGCCGACACCCTGATGCCCGAGCTGTTCCGCCAGCACGGCTACCAGAGCTTCGGCACCGGCAAGTGGCACAACGGCGACGAGGCGCTGCTGCGCTGCTTCGAGATCGCCGAGGCCATCGGCCCCGGCATGCTGCCCTACAACGCCCGCGACCACGGCGGCGCGCGCGACGCCGCCATCGAGCTCGGCCAGCTCGACCCCAAGCTGCGCCGCTACGCTGCCGCCGCGGGCACGATGGAGCGCTACCAGGCGGAGGGTTGGAGCACCGATGTCTTCTTCGACGCCGCCGAGCGCTTCTTCCGCGAGCAGCGCGACCCGGACCGGCCCTTCTTCGCCTACGTCTCGACCACCGCGCCGCACGACCCGCGCCACGAGGCGCCCGAGTACCTGGCGCGCTTCGCCGCCGCCGCGCTGCCGCTGCCGCCGAACCACCGCCTCGAGCACCCCTTCGACACCGGCGACCTGAAGGTGCGCGACGAGGTGGTCTACCCGACCCCGCACACCCCCGAGCAGGTGCGGCGCGAGTTCGCCGTCTACCTGGCGATGGTGGCGCGCATCGACGACCGCGTCGGCCGGCTGCTGGCGCTGCTCGAGGAGCAGGGTGAGCTCGCCAACACGATCGTGGTCTTCACCAGCGACCACGGCCTGGCAATGGGGGAGCAGGGCCTGATGGGCAAGCAGAACCTCTACGAGGCCTCGTGGCGGGTGCCGATGATCCTGGCCGGGCCGGGCGTGCCGGCCGGCGCTCGCCGCGACGGCTCGGTCTATCTCCACGGCATCTACCCGACCCTGTGCGAGCTGGCCGGGCTGCCGGTCCCGGCCCACGCCGCCCGCTTCGGCTTCGCCGAGCTGGTGCAGGGCGAGGGCGGCGGCGCGGCGCGGCTGTTCGGCGCCTACACGCCGAACGCGAACAGCCCGCGCGGGGTCCGCTGCGTGCGCGAGGGCCGCTGGAAGCTGATCCGCTACCTCCACAACGAGGAGCGGCAGCTGTTCGATCTGGAGGCCGACCCGTGGGAACTCCACGACCTGGCTGAGGATCCTGCCCACGCCGCCACCGTGGCGCGGCTCGCGAGCGCGCTCGACGAATGGATGGAGACGAGCGGGGATCCGCAATTCGAGGCGCTCCCGCGCTAGAATCCGGCGCGGGCGCTGCCGTTCGCCCGCGACCCCTTATCCATGACCAAGATTCTCGACATCGCTACCGCCAACGACGCCATGCAGGCGCACTTCTGGGTCTCGGTGCTCTCTCGCGAAGGCATCGACGCCCACGTCAGCAACGAGAGCCTGCACCTCGGCATCGGCCAACTGCCGCCTGGGCCGGCCACCAATCCGAGCATCCTGGTGCGCGAGGAGGACGCCGACCGGGCCCGCCAGATCCTGGCCGAGCTGCGCGACCCGCAGCTCAAGCGGGTCGAACCCGATCCTCCGACGGCCTGACCGGGGCCTTTCTTCTTGCGATGAGTCGCAAGAACCGGCAGGCTGAGCGAGACCGCGGCCGCCGAACGCCGCGCGTTCGTTCCCATCTCTCGAACCGGAGGTCCTGATGGAATTCCTTGCTGAGTTGTGGATGCCGATCCTGGTGTCGGCGGTGTGCGTGTTCCTGGTCAGCTCGGTGCTGCACATGTTGCTGCCGATCCACAAGAGCGACTACGGCAAGCTCGAGCGCGAGGCCGAGCTGATGGCTTCGATGCGCGAGCAGGGCGTCCAGCCCGGCACCTACATGTTCCCCAACTGCGACTCGATGAAGGACCTGGAGAGTCCGGAGATGGTCGAGAAGTTCAAGCAGGGGCCGGTGGGTTGGATGACCGTGATGCCGAGCGGTCCGCCGAGCATGGGCAGGCCGCTGCTGCTGTGGTTCCTCTACACCATCCTGCTCGGGGTCTTCCTCGGCTACCTCTCCTGGATGGCGCTCGAGCCCGGCGCCTAGTACCGCGAGGTGTTCCGCTTCGTCAGCACCGCCGGCTTCGTCGGTTACGGCCTGCCGGCCCTGGTCGACACGATCTGGAAGGGGCAGCGCTTCGGCGTGGCCCTGAAGTTCCTGTTCGACGGCTTCGTCTACTGCCTCGCCGCGGCTGGCGCCTTCGCCTGGCTGTGGCCGGACGCCGCTTGAGCCCGCCCGTCTCCCACCTCCGCCCGGCGAGCCGACATGGGTGACCCCAGCCTCCGCTTCGTGGTCCTGCTCCACCCCGTCGAGGGGAGGGAGCGGGACGAGCCCTTGATCCGCCGCCACGTCGGCTTCCTCAAGCAGCTCGAGTCCGCCGGCCAGCTCGACCTGGCCGGTCCCTTCGTCGACGGCTCCGGCGGCATGCTGGTGTTGAAGGTCGAGTATCCGGAGCAGGCCGAGGAGATCGCGGGGCGCGACCCCTTCGTGGTCGAGGGCGTGGCGCGGCCCGAGATCCGCGCCTGGCGGCTGTCGAACGCCGACAACAACCACCTCGGCATGGGCTAAGCTGCGAGCCGCCGGCGCCGTCGCCGGCGCTCGCAGCCATGGAAGCCGCAGCCTCCCCCTGGCGACGCCAGCTGTTCGTCGTCATCTTCGAATCCGACACGCCGGCCGGCAAGGCCTTCGACGTCGGCCTGATCCTGGCGATCCTGGCGAGCGTCGGGGTGGTCATGCTCGAGAGCGTGGCGGCCTGGCGCCAGGACCACGGGCCGGCGCTGCGGGCGGCCGAGTGGGTGTTCACCCTGCTGTTCACCGCCGAGTACCTGCTGCGGCTGGCCTGCGTGCAGCGGCCGGCGCGTTACGCCCGCAGCTTCTTCGGCGTGGTCGACCTGCTGGCGATCCTGCCGACCTACGCCAGCGCCGTGATCCCCGGCGCGCAGTACCTGCTGGTGGTGCGGGTGCTGCGGATCCTGCGGGTGTTCCGGGTGCTGAAGCTGGCCCACTACCTGGCCGAGGCCGAGGTGCTGTCGCGCGCTCTCCACGCCAGCCGCCGCAAGATCACCGTGTTCCTGTTCACGGTCTTCACCCTGGTGGTGATCATGGGCTCGCTGATGTACCTGATCGAGGGCGAGCAGAACGGCTTCACCAGCATCCCGCGCGGGGTCTACTGGGCGGTCGTGACCCTCACCACCGTCGGCTACGGCGACATCTCGCCGCAGACCGGCTTCGGTCAGGCCCTGGCCGCGCTGGTGATGGTGATGGGCTACGCGATCATCGCCGTGCCGACCGGCATCGTGACGGTCGAGCTCAGCGCCGCCGCGCGCGCCCGCCGCCGGACCTGCGAGGGCTGCGGGCTCGACGCCCACGAGCGCGACGCGCGCCACTGCAAGCGGTGCGGCGCGAAGCTGGAGGACGCGCCCCGACCGACTGCCGAGGGCGCGGACGAGGGCTAAGCCCGCTCCAGTTCCAGCAGCCGCTTCTTGCGCCACAGGCCGCCGCCATAGCCGGTCAGGCTGCCGTCGGCGCCGACCACGCGGTGGCAGGGGATCAGGATCGGGATCGGGTTGGCGCCGTTGGCGGTGCCGACCGCCCGCACCGCCTTGGGGCGGCCGATCGCGCGCGCGAGCTCGGCGTAGGAGCAGGTCGCGCCGTGCGGGATGCGCTGGAGCGCGCGCCAGACCTGGCGCTGGAAGGGGGTGCCGACCGGTTCCAGCGGCACCGTGAAGGCGCGCCGCTCGCCGGCGAAGTAGCGCTCGAGCTCGGCCGCGGTCTGGTCCAGCACCGCGTTGGTGCCGGGCACGAACAGGCCGTTCCGCGCGCGCTGCAGGCGGCCGAGCTCGCCCTCGAGGGCGCGGCGTTCGCCGAACTCGAGCAGGCACAGCGCCTCCTCGGCCGCCACCGCGACCATTGCGCCGAGCGGGGTGGGGAGGCGCGTCACCGTGAGCGGGGTGGCGGCGCGCGCGGCGGTGGGGGAGCGGCCGGCGAGCTTGCGGAAGGCCTCGTGGAAGCCGGACAGCGAGCCATAGCCCTGGTCGAAGGCGGCGGCGGTGACCGCCTCGCCGTGGCGGATCCGCCCCAGCGCCGCGCCCAGCCGCCGCGCCCGGCAGTAGCCGTGGAAGCTCATGCCGTGGTGGCGCTGGAACCAGCGCCGCACGCGCACCGGGTGGAATCCCTGCTCGCGCAGCGCGGCGTCGCTCCAGCGGCGCGAGGGCTCGGCCTCGACAGCGGCCAGCAGCGGGCGCAGCCACTCCGGGCTGTCGCCCGGAACCGCCAGGGGCGCGCAGCGCTTGCAGGGGCGGTAGCCCGCGGCGAGGGCCTCGGCGGGGTCGGGGAAGAACTCGACGTTCTCCGGCTTCGGCGCCCGCGCCGGACAGGTCGGGCGGCAGAAGATGCCGGTGGTGCGCACCCCGGTCCAGAACACGCCGTCGAAGCCGGCGTCGCGCTCGCGGAAGGCGCGCAGCATGGCGGCGCGCGAGGGCAGGGCGGTGGTCCGCGTCATGGGGCCAGTCTGCGAGGCTAGCCGATGCCGGCGCTACCGGAGAATGAACATCGAATCCGTGCGGATGGAGCCGCTGGCGGCATTTGCGCCCATCGAATAGGCTGGCCGCGAACCCACCCGTTCCTGCCATGAAAGCCTACACCGTCTTCGTCGACATCGAGCTGCCCCGTGACCGCGTCGTCGAGCTGTTCGACGACCCCGACAATCTGTTCGAGTGGCAGCCCGGTCTGCAGAGCTTCGAGCGCGTCAGCGGCGAGCCGGGCCAGCCCGGCGCGACCTCCAAGCTCGTCTACCAGAACGGCAAGCGCAGCGTGGAGCTGATCGAGGTGCTGGAGAAGCGCCAGCTGCCCGAGGAGTTCCACGGCCGCTACGAGTGGCCCGGCGGTCACAACTCGCTCGAGAACTACTTCCACGAGCTCGGCCCCGACCGCACCCGCTGGGAGAGCCGCTGCACCTACCACTTCAGCAGCATCCCGATGAAGCTGATGGGCTTCTTCGCCTCGGGCATGTTCAAGAAGCAGAACCAGAAGTGGCTGCAGCACTTCAAGGACTTCTGCGAGAACGGCACCGACGTGCGCGAGCAGGGGTAGGGCGCGAGACGAGGACTCACGATGACCGCCCTTCACGAGAGCAACGGTCGCCTCTACCGCGGCCCGCTGGTCTGGACTGGCATCCTGTTCGCCCTCGGCGGATACCTGGCCGAGGAGTTCGTCGGCGCCGAGTACGCCTTCGAGTTCTTCCTCCTGTTCGGCGGCCTGTTCCTGGGGATCGGCTACGAGCGCAACCGCCAGGAGTCGGTGCGCGCCTCCCAGGCCCGCTCGCGCGCCGAGCGGTCGGAGTAGGCGTGCCGATCCTCGAGGTCGAGCCCGTCACCGCGCCCGGGGAGGAGCTGCCCGAGGCCTTGGCGGCGCGGCTGGCCGACGCCGCCGGCGCGGCGCTCGGCGCTCCGGCGGGGCGCACCTGGGTGCGGCTGCGC
>CAZXTO010000238.1:0-5708 GCA_964643675.1 uncultured Planctomycetales bacterium | reverse complement strand
GTCGGGGCGAGCAGGCACTGGTCGGCGCCGGCCGCCCTGGCCGCTTCCAGGCTGCGGTCCTCGCTGCCGCCGTCCACCACCACCAGCTCCCAGTCGCCGGGCAGCGCCCGCGTCGCCGCCACGCAGGGGCCGATCCCCTGCTCCTCCTCCAGCACCGGGATCACCACCGAGATCCGCATCAACGCCTCAGCCGGATCAGGCCCCTCAGCAGCTTGGCGGCGCGCGGGGTCAGCTTGCGGCGCATCGCCAGATCGCCCAAGCGGCCCCAGATCGAGACCTGGGTCGGGTAGGGGTGGATCACCGCGCTGAGCTCGCCGACCTTCAGCCGCTTGCTGACGGCCACCAGGGCCTCGCCGAGCAGCTCGCCGGCGTGCGGGGCGACCACGGTGGCGCCGCGCAGGCGTCCGCTGCGGCGCTCGAACACCACCTTGGCGAAGCCCTCGGTCTCGCCGTCGAGCAGGGCGCGGTCGATCTCAGCGAAGTCCATGCGCAGCGACTCGAGCTCGACCCCGGCCTGGTCGGCCTCGTGCTCATCGAGCCCGACGTGCGCCACCTCGGGCATGGTGTAGGTGCTCCAAGGCATGGTCAGCGCGCTGAGCCGGGCGCGGCCGAAGAAGAAGGCGTTGCGCAGCACGATGCGCGCCATGGCGTCGGCGGCGTGGGTGAATTGCCAGCGGCCGGCGACGTCGCCGGCGGCGAAGACGCGCCGGTTGGCGGTGCGCAGGAAGTCGTCGGTCTCGACGCCGCGACGACTGAAGGCCACCCCTGCCTGCTCCAGCCCCAGCCCCTCGACGTTGGCGACCCGGCCGGCGGCCATCAGGATCTCCTCGCCATCGAGCTCGACGGTCTCCTCGCCGCGCTGGGCCACCACGACCTTGTGAGCGCCGTCGCGCCGCACCTCGCTCAGGCCGGCGCCGAGCTCCAGGCGCACGCCGTCGCGCTCGAGCGCGCGGCGCACGATGGCGGCCGCCTCCGGGTCCTCACGCGGCAAGAGCTGCGGGTCGAGGCCGAGCACGGTCACCTGGCTGCCGAAGCGGGCGAAGGCCTGGGCCATCTCGACCCCGATCGGGCCCGCCCCCACCACCACCAGGCTCGCGGGCAGCTCGGTCAGGGTGTAGAGCGTGTGGTTGGTGCGGAAGCCGGCCTCGCGCAGGCCGGGCACCTCGATCACCCGCGGCCGCGCGCCGGTGGCGACGACCGCGCGCTTGAAGCGCAGCTCGACCGCCTCGCCGCCGTGGCAGCGGACCGACGCCCGGTCGCGGCCGGTGAAGCGGCCCTCGCCGAGGAAGACGTCCACCCCCAGCTCGGTGTAGCGACGAGCGCCGTCGTGGTGGCCGATCCCGGCCCGCAGCCGCCGCATGCGCTCCATGATCGCGGCGAAGTCCGCCTCGGCCTCGGGCACGGACAGGCCGAGCTCGGCCGCGCCGCGCGCTTCACCCAGCGCCTTGGCCGCGCGCAGCAGCGCCTTGCTGGGCACGCAGCCGTGGTTGAGGCAGTCGCCGCCCATCAGGGAGCGCTCGACCAGGGCGACCTTGGCCCCCAGGCCGGCGGCGCCGGCGGCGGCGATCAGGCCGGCGGTGCCGGCGCCGAGCACCACCAGGTCGTAGCGAGCAGCAGGGGTGGGCGGCACCCAGTCCGGCGGCGCGACCTGCTCGCGAAGCTCGCGGTCGTGGCGGTCGTCCGGCAACAGGATCGGCGCTTCCACCTCAGGCCTCCGCGCCTTCCGAAGAGCCAGGGATCACCGCCGGCGCGGCCTCGGCCAGCGCGCGCTTGGCGGTGCGCGTGATCAAGACCGTGACCACCACCGTCGCCGCCAGCCCGAACCACTTCATCGCCGTCCCAGCCGTTCCCCCCGCGGGCGCGCCCGCGCCGAGCTCCGCCAGGTCGCCGACGGTCGACCCCAGGTAGACGTACATCAGGGTGCCGGGCAGCATGCCGACGAAGGAGCCGAGCACGTAGCGGCCGACGCTGATGCGGGTCAGGCCGAAGGCGTAGTTGACCACCGTGAAGGGGAACACCGGCGAGAGGCGCACCAGGGTCAGGATCTTGAGCCCCTCCTTCGCCATCGCCTGTTGGAGGGCCTGGAAGCGCGGGCTGCCGGCCATGCGCTGCTCGATCGCCGGCCGGAAGGCCCCGCGGCCGAGCAGGAAGGCCAGGGTGGCGCCGAGCACGCTGGCCGGGGAGACCAGGGCCAGGCCCAACCAGGGGCCGTAGACCGCGCCGATCACCAGGGTGACCAGCGAGCCGGGGATCATCAGCACCGTGGCGCCGGCGTAGGCGGCGCCGATCAGGAGCGCACCGAACAGGCCGTGGCCGCGCAGCCACTCGGCCAGCTCGGGCATCCGGTCGACCGGGAGCCAGAGCAGCGCCGCGATCGCCGAGGCGACCAGGAGCAGCAACAGCAGGATCCGTTTCATGGTGCTGGCTTCGGCGCGGGCGGCCGCGCGTGACGCAAAGCCCGCCGCAGCCTAGCGGAGGCCGCCGCGATCAGACCTCGAAGTTCGGCGCGCAGGACAGCCGGTGGCTCGGCAACTCGTCCTCCGCCTCCGACTCCGGCTCAGCGCTGAGCTCGCCGCCGCAGCTGGAGCCGCAGCCGGCGGTGCAGGCGAAGCAGTGCTCCGCGGTCGCCACCGCGAGCTCCTGGAACAGGCTGAGCCCCTCCTCCGCCGCGAGCAGGTCTTCCAGCGTCATCGCGCCGCCCTCGGGGCCCCGCAGCTCGAGGCCCTGGACCAGGTTGAAGTCGCAGTCGTAGAGCCGCCCGTCCCAGCGCAGGGAGATCGCGTGCCGGCACATCAGGCCGCCGAGGGTGGCCTTGTTGAAGTTGTCCTTCAGCAGCCGCAGGTAGGGGTCGAGCTGCGCGGTGCGATCGAGCAGCTCGCGGAAGCGGTGGATCGGCTGGTTGGTGATCGTCAGCAGCTGGTCGAAGACCACGCCGTGGTCCTCGCCCAGGCGGCGACGGTAGTCCAGCTCGAGCGCTCCCTGCGAGGGCGGCAGCTTGGGACCGAGCGGGTTGTAGACCAGCTTCAGCTCCAGGCCCTGGCCGCGGCCGTAGCCGGCCTGGTTGAGGCGCCGCAGCGCCGCCAGGCTCTTGTGGTAGACGCCGTCGCCGCGCTGGGCGTCGACGTTCTCCTCCAGGTAGCAGGGCAGCGAGCAGTAGAGCACCACGCCCTGAGCCGCGAACCACCGCGGCAGCTCGTCCTGGCCGGGCTCCTCCTGCACGGTCAGGTTGTGGCGCACGTAGACCGTGCGGCCGAGCGCGCGGGCGCCTTCCACCAGGCG
The DNA here is from genome assembly GCA_964643675.1 of uncultured Planctomycetales bacterium. GTDB lineage: Bacteria > Planctomycetota > UBA1135 > UBA1135 > UBA1135 > J029. The sequence continues at coordinate 2,429 of CAZXTO010000238.1, read as the reverse complement.
CCGGAAGTGCGGGTTCAGCTCCGGCGCGCCGCCGGTCAGGTCCAACACCTGGAGCCCGGGCTCGCGGCGCAGCAGCTCGAGCACCTGGTCGATCAGGGCGCCGGAGGCGTTGTCCGCCGGCCCGCTGCGCGCCGGCGAGCTGTCGACGTGACAGTGGCGGCAGGCCTGGTTGCAGAGCCTACCGAGGTTGAACTGCAGGGTCTCGACCTGCGCCTTGGCGACGTAGGGGAAGTCCTCCGCGGCGTTGCGGAAGACCGGCGCGGCGCCGTCGGGGCTCCCGTTCGAGCTCAACAGCAGCCCCCGCCGGGAGCGGCGTCCGGATCCGATGCGGCGGCGCCGCTGGCCTCGAAGCGGGTGAAGGCGCCGGCGTAGGGCGCGGCGCCGAGGCGGGCGTAGGCGCCCTCGCGCACCGGCACCCGCTGCCCGCGCGGGAAGCGGTTGCCGCGCTCGTCGGCGACCTCGGCGAAGGGGCCGCGGTAGACCACCGACTGGCCGCGGTCGGCGCAGCCGTCGGCGGGCGCCTTGTAGGCGGCCACGGTGACCGAGCGGAACTCGATGCCCTCGACCACCTGCCACGGCTCGGCCTGGCGCACCAGCACCTCCATGCCGTGGAAGCCGGCGGCGCCGAAGGCTTCGAGGAAGGCGGCCTCCTCGAAGGCGCCGCTGATGCAGCCGGCCCACAGCTCGGCGTCCTGCTGCAGCGCGAGCGGGACCTCACGGTCGCAGACGATGTCCGAGATCACGGCGCGGCCGCCGGGCTTGAGCACCCGGAAGGTCTCGGCGAAGAGCTGCCGCTTGAGCTCGGGCGCGACCAGGTTCAGGACGCAGTTCGAGACCACCACGTCGACGCTGTCATCGGCCACCATCGGCGCCTCGCGACGCAGGCGCGCGGTCTCGGCCTGCAGCGCCTCGTAGCCCTCCAGGCCGTCGATCGGATTCGCCCGCAGCCAGGCCTCGAGCTGGTCCAGGTCGAGCGCCAGGTCCTCGATGCGGCCGCGGCGGTACTCGATGTTGTCCCAGCCGATGCGCGCGGCGATCTCGGGCTGCCAGCGGCGCGCCAGCGCCAGCATGTCGGGGGTCATGTCGACCCCGATCACGCGCCCCTCCGCCCCCACCACCTGGCTGGCGATGGCGCAGATCTTGCCGCCGCCGGAGCCGAGGTCGAGCACGGTCTCGCCGGGCCGCAGCCAGCGCGACGGATCGCCGCAGCCGTAGTCCCGCTCCAACACCTCGGCCGGCAGGACCTCCAGGTAGCGGGCGTCGTAGTCGACCGGGCAGCACAGCTCCGGCTGCACCGCCTTGGCGCCCTCGGCGTAGGTGGCGGAGACCGCGCCGGCGACGGACGCGGGGTCTAGCGATTCGAGTCTTTCGGTGTCCATCGGTTGAGGGACCAGTCGTAGCTGCGGTACTTCAGCCGCACGGTGGCGAAGGCATCGTCGGCGGTCCAGGTCTCGGGCCCGTACTCGCGGAGGATGGCGCGGATGCCTCCCGGGTATTGTTCCAGCTCGTCCTCGGCCCAATCGAAGATCTTCGAGATCCGCAGCTTGCCGCCGATCGCGCGCTGGTCGTTCTTGGCCGGGTCGGCCAGGAAGGCGCGCGCCCGCGCCGCCAGCTGCCGGTCGAGCCGCTCGGCGGTGTAGGCCCGGTCGAGCAGCTCCGGGCAGCTGGTCGAGGCGCAGACGATCGCGAAGTGGAACAGCGGCGTGCGGCTGCGCGGGTACAGGACCTCGTGCTCGAGCTCGCCGAGCGACAGCGGCTCGTCGTGATCCGGGCTGAGGTGCTGGAGCGGGATGAAGGCGTGGTCGAAGACGCTCGAGAACAGGCCGCCGAGCTCCTTGATCGAGCGCTCGGGCTCCTCGTCGAGCACCAGCTGGATCGCGTAGGCGTTGTAGGCGTTGATCCAGTAGGCCTCGCGCTGCTGCGGTTTCCAGGCGGCCATCTGCTCGGCCTGGACCGCCTCCAGCTCGGCCAGGTAGGCGTCGAAGGCAGCGCGCTCGCGGCGCAGGCCGCGGTAGTCGACCAGGCCGCCCGCATGGACCCGCCGCTCGAGCACCGCGGTCCAGGCGGCGTGGGAGTGGTCGAAGCCGCGCTCCGCCGCCGTCGGCGGCGAGGCGGGCGCTTGCGCCGCGCCGACCCCCCCGGCCAGCACGACGCAAGCGACCCAAACGCTTTGAATCCCCTCTCGAATCCCTCTCATACCCGGGCTTCGTCCCGGTCTGCGTCTTGTGACGGGGATCCGGGGATCAATCTTCCGTCTCCGTGGCGGAATCCTGGTCGGTCTCGAGCTCCAGCCGCGGCAGCTCGACCCGGCGGCCCTCCGGGAAGAAGCCCTGCCAACGCTGGCTCAACCACGGCACCGAGACCAGCCGCTCCAGCGCCCGGCCGGCCGGCGGCCCCGCCAGGCAGCGGCCGCGCATGCGGCCCCACAC
>CAZXTO010000237.1:0-5714 GCA_964643675.1 uncultured Planctomycetales bacterium | reverse complement strand
GTGGGAGCGGTAGGGCTTCTGCAGGAAACCGGCGGGCTGATGCTCGCCGAAACGCTCCTGCGCCGCGGCCTCGGCGAAGCCGCTGCAGAGCAGGACCTTGACTCCCGGCCGTTGCTCCACCATCGCGTGGAAGACCTCGACGCCGCTGCGCTTGGGCATGGTGAGGTCGAGGATCACGCAGTGGATCCGGTCTGCGTTCTGGGAATAGATCTGCAGCGCCTCGTCCCCGTCCCGCGCCGTCAGGACCTCGTAGCCGGCGACCGACAACATCTCGCGGCCGAGCTCGAGGACCTGCTCCTCGTCATCGACCACCAGGACCAGGCCGCGCGCGTGATCCTCGACCAGGGGCTCGACCGCCGGCTCGGCTTCCCGCGGCTCGGCCGGCTCCTCGTTGGCCGGGAACAGCACCTGGAACACGGTGCCGGCGTCCGGCTCGGAGTGGATGTGGATCGCGCCGCGGTGGCTGCGCACGATGCCCAGCACCGCCGCCATGCCGAGCCCGCGCCCGGTGAACTTGGTCGAGTAGAAGGGGTCGAACAGCCGGGTCCGGGTCCGTTCGTCCATGCCGCAACCGGTGTCGGCCACCTTGAAGAAGACGAAGCGTCCAGGCTCGGGCTGCAGCGTCTCGGTCTCGAGCTGGCCGGTGCTGGTCCCGGCCAGGAAGGCGGCGTCGAAGTGGGCCACGCCGGTGGTGATCGTGATCGCGCCCTCTCCCTCCCCGAGCGCCTCGGAGGCGTTGGTGATCAGGTTCATGACCACCTGCTGGATCTGCGAGGCGTCGCCGCGGAAGCTCGGCAGGTCCGCGGCCAGATCCAGCCGCACCTCGGCCTTCTTGGAGATCGACACGCGAAGCATGTCCCTCATCTCCTGGACCAGGGCGCCGAGATCGACGTCCTCGAGCACGAAATTCCCCCGGCCGGAGTAGGCCAGCATCTGGGCAGTCAAACCGGCGGCCCGCTGGGCGGCGGTCTCGACCTCCCGGAGCCGGCCCTTGGTCTCCTCCGGCGTGGCCTCGTCGAGCAGGACCAGGTCGGTGTTGCCCAGGATCGCCATCAGCAGGTTGTTGAAGTCGTGGGCGATGCCGCCCGCCAACACGCCGAGGCTCTCCAGCTTCTGGGAGTGCAGCACCTTGCGCTCCAGCTGGAGGCGCTCGTCCTCGGCCGCGATCCGGTCGGTGATGTCGCGGCAGGCCTCGACGATGGCGACCACCTCCCCCGCCTCGTCGAACAGCGGAGCCGCCTTGACCTCAAGGGTGCGGGAGCGCCCCTGGGCGTCGCGCTGCGGGTGGACCGTGGTCACGGCCGCGCCGCCCTCGAGCAGGGCGTCGCGGGGACAGGGGACGTGGTCGCAAGGCTGGTCGCGCCGGTGCGCGACCTCGAAGCAGAACATCTCCCGGCCGGTCGGGTCGACGCCGTAGAAGTCGCGCGCGGCCTGGTTGGCGTGCTGCACGCGATAGTCCGGACCGATGACCATGACCATCTCCGGCACCTGGTCGAGCACGCTCTGGTTGTAGGCGCGCGCGCTCTCGAGCTCCGCGATCGCCCGCTGGGTCTGCCGGCCGCGGGAACGGAGCCGCCCGGCGGCGAAGCCGACCCCGGCCAGGCCCGCGACCCAGATCACGATCAGGGGCAGCAAGCGGCCCAGGGTGCGATCGGCTGCGCGCTGATACGGCCCGGCCATCGGCACCGAGACCCCCACTCCGCCGCGGACCTGGCCGACCCGGTAGCCCTGGTGCCCGTGGCACTTCAGGCAGGACTCCACGACCATCATCGGCCGCATCAGCCGCAGGTGCAGCTCGCCATCCAGGTCGGCGAACTCGCGCGCCTCGACCTCGCCCCGCTCGAAGGACAGCAAGGCCTCGCGCTCCCAATCGTCCGGAGCGTTGCCCGCGCGCAGCGGCTTGAGGCTGGTGATCCGGCCGCGGATCCCGAACAGCTCGCTGTACTCCTCCATCAGCTGCCGCAGCAGGTAGGCCGGGTTCATCAGGGTGAGCGGCTTGCCCGAAGCGGTGCTGATGTCGCGCTCGGTGAGGTGCGCCAGCGCGGGGTTCGGCGGCGTGCGCTCATCGACCGGGACGTAGACGCCGCCGTGGCTGGCCGCCCACAGGCGGATGGCCTGATCCTTGTTGAAGTTGGAGAGCGCGGTGATCCAGGCCAGCTCCTCCGCCTCACGGCGGTCGTGCCAGTACCCGTAGGAGATCACGCCGGCGAAGAGCGCGGTCCAGATCAGGACCACCAGGACGACGACGCCCCTGATGGCGGGTCTGCCGCGAGCCGAAGAGTGGCCTGATCGATTCATCACCCGTTCCTGGATGATCCGGGGGGCCCGGAGAGCGGAAAGGAGTTCAAGCCGGCGTGGCGACCACGGCGGCCTGGCGGCGATGCAGGGGCGGCGGGAACAGCTCTATGATGCTAGCGCCATGATTCGAGCCTCGCTCGCGCTGCTGCTCGGTGCCGGGGCGGTGGCCGGGGCGGCCACGCCGCCGCTGACCGCGGCGCAGGATCCCGATCCGATCGAGCTGCAGGTGCTGGTGCACGAGCGCTGGTTCGCCGGTTGGGAGCACATGGAGCGGACGGCGCGAGACTTCGAGGCCGCCCACCCGGGGGTGCGCGTGAACTTGCTGTCCAGCGCCGGCGCCACCGGCGCCACCGAGAAGGTCAAGCTGGTGCTGGCCGGCGGCCTGCCGCTGGACGTCACCTGGATCGACGTGACCGAGTTCGCGGCGTACTTGCAAGAGGAGGTGCTGCTCGATTTACAGCCCTATTTCGATGCGGATTCCGACTGGCGCCGGGAGGACTACTTCGAGCCGATCCTGGCCGGCATGACCGGCCCGGAAGGGCACCTGTACGGGCTCCCGAGCACCTTCAATCCCTATGTGATCTACGTAAACCACAGCCTGCTCCGGCGCGAGGGGGTGGCGCCGCCGACCGCGGGCTGGGACTGGCAGGAGCTGCTGGAGAAGTGCCGCGCCACCACCCGCGACACCGACGGCGACGGCGAGGTCGACCAGTACGGCATCTCGGTGACGCAGTGGATGCAGGCGCTGGCGCCGTGGATCTGGCAGAACGGCGGCCGCTTCCTCGACGAGGACGGCAGCTGCGCGCTGGACGAGCCGGCGGCGGTGGAGGCGGTCGAGTTCCTGGTGCGGCTGCTGCACGAGGAGAAGGTCGCGAGCGACGACGCCACCTTCCAGAACCAGTTCTCGGTCGGGCGCTTCCAGGCCGGCAAGGCCGCCTTCTACGGCCCAGTCGGCTACTGGGAGACCTACCGCTTCCAGGACATCCCGACCGAGGCCGAGGGCGGCTTCGACTGGGACGTGGTGCCGCTGCCGGTCGGGCGCGAGGCCGCGACCTCGGTGGCGCTGCGCTTCTACGTCGTGCCGAAGGTGTCGGAGCACCCGCAGCTCGCCTACGAGTTCGTGCGGGCGCTGGCCGGCGACACCATGCAGCGCGGGCTGGCGGCGATCGGCAACGGCGTGCCCGGCTTGAAGAGCGCTGCGTATTCGGAGTCCTTCCTCGACCCCGAGCGGCTGCCGGAGAGCGAGCAGGTCTTCCTCGACGTGCTGCCGACCGCGCGCTTCCTGCCGGTCGAGGTCAACTGGGCGGAGATCGAGAAGCAGACCAAGGCGGTGCTGGAGGAGGCGATCCTGCTCGGCCGCATGCCGGCCAAGGAGGCCTGCGAGCGGGCCGCGGCGATCGCCGACCAGACCCTGGCGCGCGACCGTGACCTGATGCAGCGGCCCTACGTCGGCGCGGCTTGGTTCGGCGCCGCGCAGCTGTCGGGCGGCCTGCTCGTCCTCGCCTTCCTGGCGACCATGCTCGCCCGCCGCCGCCCGCGGCTGGAGCGCCGCGAGGAGCGCGCCGCCTGGCTGTTCCTGACGCCGTGGGCGATCGGTCTGGCCGCCTTCCTGCTCGGCCCGGCGCTGGTGTCAGCGCTGCTCAGCTTCTCCGAGTGGTCGCCGATCCAGGAGCTCGGCCGCGCCCGCTGGATGGGCGTCGACCAGTACGCGCGGCTCGCGGCGGACGACACCTTCCATGACAGCGTCCGCGTCACCCTGCTCTACGCCGCGCTGGCGGTGCCGCTGCAGCTGGCGACCGCCCTCGGCCTGGCGCTGCTCGCCAACGGCGGCTTCCGCGGCGCCGGAGTGGCGCGCACCATCTTCTACCTGCCGACCATCATCAGCCCGGTGATCCTCGGCTCGCTGTGGCGGCTGCTGCTCGAGCCGATGCTGAAGGACCCGGGCGCGGTGATCCCCGCCTTCGTGCTGATGAGCCTGTGGACCGTCGGCGCGCAGATGCTGGTCTTCCTCGCCGGCCTGCAAGGAGTCGACCAACGCCTGCACGAGGCCGCGCGCGTCGACGGCGCCGGCCCGCTACGGCGGTTGTGGCACGTCACCTTGCCCGCGCTCGGACCGATCCTGCTCTTCAACCTGATCGTCGGCCTGATCAACGCCTTCCAGCTCTTCGCCCAACCCTACGTCATGACCCAAGGCGGCCCGGGCAACGCCTCGCGCTTCCTGGCGCTCTACCTCTACGACCAGGGCTTCCGCTTCCTGCGCATGGGCTACGCCAGCACCCTGGCCTGGGTGCTGTTCGCCGGCGTCTTCGTGCTGACGCTGGTCGTGCTGCGCGGCTCGCGCCGCTGGGTGCACTACGCGGGGGCGGGGCGATGAGCGGCGCCTCCCCCACCCTGCGCCCGACCGCCCGCCGCGGCCGCTGGCTGCACCGCGTCCTCCTCATCGCCCTGGCGCTGGCCTTCCTCTGGCCGCTGGCCTGGATGCTCAGCGCCAGCCTGCAGCCGCAAGGCCGCGCGCTCGGACACACGCTGTTCGACTATTCCGATGGCATCCAGTGGGGTAACTACCCGGTCGCCACCGCCACCATGGGCAACATCGGCCGGCTGGTCTGGAACACCAGCCTGCTCACGGTCGCCTGCATCCTCGGCCAGCTGTTCTGCTGCAGCCTGGCCGGCTACGCCTTCGCCCGCCTGCGCTTCCGCGGCCGCGACGCCCTGTTCCTGCTCGTGCTGGCGACGATGATGCTGCCGCCGCAGGTGCTGGCGATCCCGCAGTTCCTGCTCTTCCGCCAGCTCGGATTGGTCGACACCTTCTGGCCGCTGATCCTGCCCACCGTGCTCGGCGGCGCGCCCTTCTTCATCTTCCTGTTCCGCCAGTTCTTCCTCTCGATCCCGCACGAGCTGGTCGAGGCCGCGCGCGTCGACGGCTGCCGCTTCTGGGGGGTCTACTGGCGCATCATGCTGCCGCTGGCACGCCCGGTCGTCGGCACCGTGGCGATCTTCACCTTCCTGGCGACCTGGAACGACTTCTGGGCGCCGCTGATCTACCTCAACTCCGAGGAGAACCAGACCCTGACCCTGGCGCTCGCCGCCTTCAACCAGAGCTACCGCGTGGCGGTGGAGTGGCTGATGGCCGGTACCTCGATGGTCCTGGCCCCTTGCGTGCTGGTCTACTTCGTGTTCCAGAAGGTGTTCGTGCGCGGCGTGCGGCTGTCGGGAGCCAAGGGGTGATTCCAATCCGCCATCTTGGCCAGGGGGAATCAGTCGAGGGCAGGAGGACCCTGGAAATCGGCGCTTCAGGAATGCCCGAGGGAATTGACTTGCGTAATTCCCCTCTACTCCCCCCCCCCCCCCCCCCCCCCTGACAACAAACATCCGGGACCCACCGCCGGCCTTTCAAATGCTTCCCCGATTCCTTC
>CAZXTO010000236.1:0-5753 GCA_964643675.1 uncultured Planctomycetales bacterium | reverse complement strand
GGGCCGCCCGAGGGCGGTCCGCCGCTCTTTTCTCGTCCTGGCGCTCAGTCCTTGGTCTTCACCCAGCGCAGCATCTCGAGCAGCTTGGGCGGCTGGCCGGTGCGCAGGATGGCGACGCGGAAGATCTTGCCGGTGAGCCAGATCATGAGGATCACCGACACCGCCAGCAGGATGCTGGTACCGACCAGGTCGAACATCGGCAGGTCGGGAGAGGCCGAGCGGTTCATCATCACGAAGGGGGTGTAGAGCGGCACCCAGGAAAGCACCGTGGCGAGCGTGCCGTTCGGCTCCTTGGGGATGAACATCATCGTGAGCAACGGCACCATCATGATGATCATCACCGGACCCATGAAGTTCTGGGCCTCCTTGATCGTGTTGCAGACGCTGCCGATGGCCAGGAAGATGCCGGCGTAGAGCAGGTAGGCGCCGAGGAAGTAGCCCAGGAAGGGATAGATCAGGCCGCTGTCCTGGATCACCTCGAGGATCTTGCTGGCGATCTCCATCTCCGGCCCGGCCTTCCAGGTGAGCACGGCGATCAGGGTGCCGACCCAGGCCAGCAGCATGGTCACCCCCACCGCGGCGATGCCGAACAGCTTGCCGGCCATCAGCTCGCCCGGGGTGACCGAGCTCAGCAGCACCTCGACGATGCGGTTCGACTTCTCCTCGACGGTGTTGTTGAGCAGCATCTGGACCACCGACATGAGCGCGATCCAGAGCAGGTAGACGAAGCCGGCCGGGGCCCACTGCTTGATGATGTCGCCCTCGTCGGCCTCCTCCTCGCCCTCCTTCTTGGTCGGGTCCTTGCTCTGGACGTCGACCGACAGGTCCTGGATGCGCAGGATCTCCTGCTCGCTGACTCCGGCCCCGGCGAAGCCCCGCTGGCGCAGCTCGGAACCCAAGGCGCGCTCGATCAGGTTGCGGAGATCGCGGTCGGCGAGGTTCTTGGCCCAGAACTCGACCTTGGCCTCGCGGTCGTCGAACACCGCCGGCGGCACCAGGACGGCAGCGAAGAGCTCCTGCTTCTTGCCCTCGAACTCGAAGCCGCCGCCCTCGACCAGCATCTTCCGCTTGATCTCGGCCGACATGGTCTCGAAGTCGGCCGCCGAATCCAGCTGGCCCTCAGCCGGGATGCGGATGAACTTGCGGGCTGGCAGTTCGAAGGCCTCGCGGTCCGCCTTCAGCATCCCGCCGGCCTCGGCCTGGGCCAGGAAGGGTTCGTGGCCTCCCGCGGCCTGGAAGGCGCGGAAGCCCATCTCCTTGAACTCCTCGAACTTCTTCTGCAGCTCGGCCGGATCCTCGGCCAGGTTCTCCAGCATGGCGGAGCCCTGGTCGGCGCCCATCTGCGCCGCCAGCTCCTTGGCCTTGGCACTCTGGTTCTTCTCCAGGTAGGTCAGGCAGGCGTCGAAGATCCGTCGCTGGTGGCTGCGCTCGACCGCGGCGTCGACCACCTGACCGGCCTCGCCGGACTGGTCGAAGAGCACGAAGTAACGCGTCGGCGTGGCGTGCTCCTCGAGGAAGCGCGGCACGTAGAGCATGGCCATGATGATGACCGGGAACAGCAGGATGCCGATCCAGAAGCCCTTGGTCTTCACGTTCTCGGCGTACTCGCGCAGGGCGATGAGGAAGGCGTATTTCATCGGAGGGACGCCTCCTTGGCCTCGGGGCCGACGAGGTGGACGAAGACTTCATGCAGGTCGGGGTCGCGGCGGTCGAAGCGCCGGATGCGCAGGCGGCGCTCGAAGCAGGCCTCGAGCAGGTCCTGCGGGTCGGCGCCGTCGCGGAGCAGGAACTCCCACAGGTCGGGCAGCTCCTCGTCAGGCCGGCGGCAGGTGGCGACCGCCTCGAGCTGCTCGAGCTGCTGCAGCTCGTCGCCCTCGACCAGCACCCGGCGCGGCATCACCGCCTTGGCCTCGGGGATGCTGCCGTCGAAGATCTTCTGCCCCTTGGCGATCAGCAGGATGCGGTCGCAGATGCGCTCGGCGTGCGACATCACGTGGGTCGAGAACACGATCGTGGCGCCGGCCGCGCTCATGTCGCGGATGACCTCCTCCATGACCTCCTGGTTGACCGGGTCGAGGCCCGAGAAGGGCTCGTCCAGGATCACGAAGTCGGGGTCGTGGGCGATCGAGGCCAGCACCTGCACCTTCTGCTGCATGCCCTTCGACAGGGCCTCGGTCTTGGCCTCGGCGAAGTCCTTGAGGCCGTAGCGCTCGAGCAGCTCGTAGGCGCGCGCCTTGGCCTGCTTGCGGCCGACGCCCTTCAGGGAGGCGAAGTAGGCCACCGTCGCGACCGCCTTCATCTTCTTGTAGAGGCCCTTCTCCTCCGGCAGGTAGCCGATGCGGTCGCGCACGTCGAGCGCGCTCGGCTGGCCCAGGATCGACAGCTTGCCGCGGGTCGGCCGGATGATGTCCAGGATCATCCGGATGGTGGTGGTCTTGCCGGCGCCGTTCGGCCCCAGGAAGCCGTAGATCGACCCCTTGGGCACCACCAGGCTGACGTCGTCGACGGCGGTGAAGTCGCCGTACTTCTTCGTCACTCCGCTCAGCTCGAGCGCGATCTCTCGTTCGGTCATGATTGCACCATCTCGGTGTCGAGCCGCGGCGGCATCACCCGCTCGGCGGCGCAGGCGGCTTCGACGTCGGCGATCTCCTTGGGGCAGGCGATGGTCAGGACCTCGTGCCCGCCGCCGGTGATCAGGACGTCGTCCTCGATGCGGATGCCGATGCCGCGGAATTCCTCGGGCACCCGCTCGTCCTCGGCCGGGAAGTAGAGCCCCGGCTCGACCGTCAGGCACATGCCCTCCGCCAGCGGACGCGGGTCGGCGCCCTCGGTGTAGGCGCCGGCGTCGTGGACGTCGAGCCCCAGCCAATGGGAGGTGTTGTGCATGTACCAGGGCTTGTAGAGCTCCTGCTCGACGATCTCGTCCAGCGGCTGCTCCAGGACGCCGAGCTCGCGCAGGCCCTCGGAGAGCACCCGCACGGACTGGTCGTGTACGCCCGCCCACGGCAGACCAGGCGCACATTTTTCGATCGAGGCCTTCTCGGCCGCCAGCACGATCTCGTAGACCCGCTTCTGGGCCTCGCTGAAGCGGCCGCCGACCGGGAAGCTGCGGGTGATGTCGGCCGCGTAGCCCTCGAATTCGGCCCCGGCGTCGATCAGCACCAGCTCGCCGTCGCGCAGGACCGCGTCGTTGGTGGTGTAGTGCAGGATGCAGGCGCTGGGCCCGCCGGCGACGATCGAGGGGTAGGCCCAGCCGCTGCCGCCGTGGCGGCGGAAGGTGTAGTCGAGCAGGGCCTCGAGCTCCCACTCGCCCACCCCGTGGCCGGCCTGGGCCATCGCCAGCAGGTGGGCTTCGGCGCTGACCGCGGCCGACTTGCGCATGATCGTCAGCTCGTCCGGGGTCTTGTGGAGGCGCTGGTCGTGCAGCACCAGGGTGGGGTCCATCAGCGCCGCCGGCGGGTGGATGCCGAGCCGCGACTTGTTGCGGGCGGCGGTCAGGGCGGCCCCGACCAGCTCGTCGGTGCGGTCGTGCTCGCCGACCCGGTACCACAGCCGCTCGGCCTGGTAGATGGCCTCGGTGACGCGCTTCGGCAGCTCCTCCACCGGCCAGGCCGCCTCGAAGCCGAGCTGCGTGCGGGCGCCCTCGGGGCCGAGCCGGATCCCGGTCCAGGTCTCCCGGTCGGGGTCCCGCGGCAGCAGGAAGAGGGTGGCCTCCGGCAGGTCCTCCAGCCCCTTGGCCAGCATCAGCAGGCCGTCCGCCTCCAGGTGGCCGGTCAGGTAGAGGTAGTCCGACTGCTGGCGGAAGGGGTACTCCACGTCGTGGTTGCGGGTGACGTGGCCGGCGCCGGGGAACAGGGCGAGATCCCCGTCCTCCATGCGCTCGAGGAAGGCCTGGCGGTGCTGCAGGTACATGATGGCGGCGGCCGGGGGGCCGCGGAGGCCCCATTCTCGGCCCGCGCAGGGCCGGGTCAACGCGCCCGGGGGCCACGGAAGGGGAAACGCAGGCCTTTGGTGGCACTATTCTTACAATCCTTATTGGTCCCTCCACCCCCCATGAAGATCGACTTGAAGACCGCTCAGGCCCTGACCTCGGAAGAGGCTCAGGACACGCTGCTTCTGTTCCGGAACCTCGGAGACGACCCGCTGGCGATCCAGGAGTCCTTCCGAGGCCTGTTCCCGAAGAAGATCGCCGAGGCCCTGGGCGAGTTGCGGGCGCTGCGCCGCCGCGCCACCACCAAGTTCAGCCGCGGGCTGGACATGTTCTTCACCAAGGAGCAGCTCCAGCAGTCCAGCTCCGAGGCGGTCGCGGCCTACCGCGCCGAGCGCTACCAGCGCGCCGGCGTGAAGGAGGTCTGGGACCCCTGCTGCGGCATCGGCTCCGACTCGATCGCGATGGCCAAGCTCGGCATCCAGGTCCACGCCTCGGACAAGGAGCCGAGCGCGGTGCACTTCTGCGAGGCCAACGCCAAGGTCTACGAGGCCGAGGGCATCGACTGCCGCGAGCACGACTGCGGTGAGGAGCCCGAGGGCATCGGCGAGGGCGCGCTGTTCCTCGACCCCTCCCGGCGCCGCGGCAGCCGCCGCATCATGTCGCCGGAGGACTGGTCGCCGAACCCGGCGGCGGTCGCCAAGCTGCTCGAGGGGCGCCCCGGGGCCGGGGTCAAGCTGTCGCCGGCGGTGGACCTGGACACCCTGTGCGAGATCTACCCCGAGCCGGACGAGATCGAGGTCATCTCGCTCAAGGGCGAGGCCAAGGAGACCATGTTCTGGTACGGCTGCCTGGCCAGCGACCAGAAGCGTCGCGCCACCGCGCTGCCGGCCGGCGAGAGCTACGCCGGCGCCGAGCACGGTCAGGCCGAGGTGGGCGACTTCGGCGGCTACTTCTACGACCCGGACCCGGCCCTGGTGCACGCCGGCCTGCTCGGCGCCTTCGCCGAGGAGAAGCAGCTCAACACCGTCGATCCGGAGATCGCCTACCTGTCCGGCGCCGACGCGGTGTTCTCCCCCTTCCTCGACACCTTCAAGGTGCTGGCGGTCGAGGCCCTCGACCCGCGCGAGGTGTGGAAGCTGCTGGGTCGGCTGGGGGTCGGGCGGAGGCAGGTGGGCGAGCGCGGCGTCGCCGGGCGCCGGCTGACCCTGGAGCAGCGGCTGCTGCCGAAGAGCTTCGGCGACCGCCGCATCACCCTGCTCGCCGCGCGCGTCGGCGACCGTCACCTGGGCGTGGTCGCGGAGCAGATCGAGGAGGAATGAGCGCTCGCTGGTTGCGCGCGGCGGCCTGGGTCGCCCTGCTGGCGGGCGCCCTGCCCGCCGCCGCGCCGCAGGAGCAGGCTCCCCCGCCCAGCCGGATCCGGCTGGCGATCGCCCAGCCGCTCGGCAACTTCGACCCGCGGGTGGCCTGGAACACCCCCAGCCAGATCCTCCAGCGGCAGGTCTACGAGGGCTTGGTCGAGCACCGCTACGGCACGCCTGGGGAGTTCAGCGGCCTGCTGGCCGAGCGCTGGGAGCGGAGCGAGGACGGCCTCGAGTGGCGCTTCCACCTGCGCGAGGACCTCGCCTTCTACGACCCGCACCCGGAGCCGCTGTGGCCGGAGCGCCGGCGCCCGCTGCGCGCGGGGGACGTGGTCGACTCCTTCCTGCGCCTGGCCGATCCGCGCACCGACGGCGACAACTGGTTCGCCCTCGAGGGTCTGCTCGAGGGCGGCGAGGAGCTGCGCCGGGCTTGCCTGGCCGGTCCGGAGCAGGCCGAAGCGGCG
>CAZXTO010000235.1:0-5785 GCA_964643675.1 uncultured Planctomycetales bacterium | reverse complement strand
GCCCGCGCCGACCGCCAAGGCGCGGCCGAGGCCGGCGACGAGCCGGCGGCGACCGCCGGGGAGGCGACGGCGAGCGCCGCCCACCCCATCACCGAACGCCCCAGCTTCGTGGTGATCGTGGCGGACGACCTCGGCTGGAAGGACGTCGGCTTCCACGGCGGCGACATCCCCACCCCGGCGATCGACCGCATCGCCGCCGAGGGCACCCGCTTCCAGCGCTTCCAGACCTTCTCGTTGTGCACGCCGACCCGCGCCGCGCTGCTGACGGGCATCGACCCGATGCGGCTCGGCCTGGCCGAAGCCCCGCTGCGCCCGTGGCAGGACGACGGCCTGCCGCCGGAGGTCCCCACCCTGGCCGAGCGGCTCGGCGCCGCCGGCTACGACACCGCCTGCATCGGCAAGTGGCACCTCGGCCACGCCGAGCCCGACATGCACCCGAACGCGCGTGGCTTCGACCGCTTCTATGGCTGCTTGAACGGCTACGTCGGCTACCGCGATCACCGCAGCCGCGACGGCGCCCACGACTGGCAGCGCGACGGCCAGAGCCACGCGGCCCAGGGTTACGCCACCCGCCTGCTGGCCGGCGAGGCCGAGCGCTGGATCCGGAAGCGCGACGCCGACCGTCCCTTCTTCCTCTACCTGCCCTTCACCGCCCCGCACCTGCCCTTGCAGGCGCCGCGCGAGACGATCGAGCGCTTCGCCGAGGTCGAGGACCGCGACCGCCAGCTCTACTCGGCGATGGTGGCCGAGCTGGACCAGGCGATCCAACGCGTCCTCGTCGCCCTGGACGAGACCGGCCGCGCCGAGAACACGGTCGTGGTCTTCCTCTCCGACAACGGCAACGCCAAGGACGAGCCCGGCGACAACGGCCGCTTCCGCGGCGGCAAGGGCAGCGCCTTCGAGGGCGGCATCCGCATGCCCGCGGCGCTGCGCTGGCCGGCCCGGGTCGACCCCGGCGGCCAACGCATCGAGCGGCTTTCGGTGCTCGACCTCGCGCCCACGCTGCTGGCCGCAGCCGGCCTGGCGCCGCCCGCCGACCCGCCGCTGGACGGCCATGACCTGTTCGCCGGACCGCCGCCGCCGCGCATCCTGTTCAGCGCCGCGCACACCGGCGACTATCACAACGCCGCCGCCGTCCGCATGCCGTGGAAGTACGTGCGCCGCCTGAAGCTCGACGGCAGCGTCGAGCGCCACCTGCTCTACCACCTCGGCGAAGACCCGGCCGAGCAGCAGGACCGCGCCGCCGAACACCCCGAGGTCCTGGCCGAGCTGTCCGCCGCCGTCGACGCCTGGTTCGCGCTGGCGCCCCCCGCCGCCGACACCGGCGACCAGCGCAGCGCCGATCCTCCCGCGGGGTGGACGGCGCCGGCGGACTGGGCAGGCGAGCGTTGATTCTGCGCTGACCAGGGCGTAGTCGGCGTATCCTCGCGAGAGATGCGCCATTATTGCCTGCACTGCTTCGCCACCCTCGACGGGGATCGCTGCGATGTTTGCGGCAAGCGCGATCGTGCGGCCGACCGCGCCCGCTTCTGGAATCTCCGCCCGGCCACGCTCCAACTGCAGCGCCGGTTGAACCTGGCGCTGCTGCTCACCGCGGGGCTTGCGGCCATCCTCCTCTCCTGGGTGTGGCCTGGCCCCCTGCCGGCCAGCGGCCGGATGAACGGAGTCCCCTTCCTCCTGCCGGTCGGCCTCTGCCTCGGAGGCTTCCTCGCGACCTCCACCTTCACTCGGGAGCGAAGCGAGGTCCGCCCCGGCATGATCTGGAGGCTGATCGGCTCCATCTTGTTCCTGAGCTCCCTCTTCCTATCGAATGCTCCCGGCGCCGCGTTCGGCCTCATGACCCTCGCGGCAACCGAGGTCGTCACCCGCCAATTCCGCCGCTGGAAGACCGGCCTCCAACGCGGTCCGGGAATCCCATCGCACCGGGAGCCCGGTTAAGCTGGAAGGAGTCCCGACTATGCGGCTCTACTGCCTCTACTGCTTCGCCACGATCGAGAAGGATCGGGCCTGCCCCGATTGTGGGCACCACTCTTCACCGGCCGACCGCACGCGCTACTGGAACCGCCACCCGCGGCTGCGTCAGCTCGAATCCGGCCTCAAGGTCGCGTCCACGGCGCTGATGGCCATGTTGGTCCCGCTGTTCCTGCAGGTCGGCGGCGGCAGCGGCACCAGCGGCGGCTTCTTCCTCTTGATGCCGGCCTTCGCCTTGGCGCCGATCTGGCTCACCATCTCCGGCCTCACCCGGGTGCAGCCCCACTTCCTGCCGACCGCGATGTGGTCCTTCGTCGCGATCGGCCTCGGCATCGCCTTCAGCTTCCAGCACTGGACCGGCTGGCTGTTCGCCTTCGCCGGCTTCGTGCTGGTGCAGGGCTGCTCCCTGGCCCTGCACAATTGGAAGGCGGGGCTGCAGAACGAAGGGCCGCCGCGCCGGAGCGCAGTGATCCCGTAGCGACGGTCAGCTCAGACGGAAGCCGCGTAGGCTTCCTCCAACATCTCGTGCAGGATGGCGCGGGCGGCGGTGGCGCTGGAGCGGCGCACGCGGAAGCGCACACACGGAGCCGGCGGAGGGGACTTCTTGGCGCCGGCCGCGAAGGGGTCGCGCTCGGCCTGGACGCTCTCCTCGCGGAGGTAGGTGATGCGCGCGGCGCGCAGCCTTGCCTCGAAGGCCGTGGCCTGATCCTTGCTCAGGCCGTGGGCGATCTCGATATGCGACATGGCTTCTCCTTGCTGAGGCCGCGTGAAGCATACCACCGGAGACTCCGATCGCCGATCAGATCCAGTCCAGCAAGCGCGGTGCCAGTTCGTGGAAACGGTGGCCGTCCCGGCTCAATTCCCAGCACGCCGGCACATCGAGCGCAGTCTCGTGCAAAGCGACGGCCAAGGCAGGGAAGTCCACTTCCCCCTCGCCCGGCGCGAGGTGCACGTGCTCGCCGCGGCGCATGTCGTCGAGCTGCAGGTTGACGATCTCCTCGCGCCATTCGCGCACCGCCTCGTGCGGCGCCGGCTCGCCCGCCACCAGCAGATGGCCGACGTCGAGGCCGAGCCGGACCAGGCCCGGGTGCTGCCCGGTGAAGACCCGGTAGTCGTCGAGGGTCGCGATCAGGTGGCCGGGCTCGGGCTCCAAGGCCAGCTGCACGCCGTAGCGCTCGGCCAGGGTGGCCAGGTTCGAACAACCGTCGGCCAGCCGCTCCTGCGCGGCCGCGGCGGTCTGACCCTCCGGCAGGGCGCCGGACCAGAAGGAGAGCACCCGCGCCTCGAGCAGCTCGCACCACTCCAGCATGTGGCGCAGGAATTTGAGCCGGATGTCGCGCGAGTCGTCGGCCTCCAACAGGTTGGGGCGGTGCTTGCGGCGCGGGTCGAGCAGGTAGCGGGCGCCGGTCTCGATCACCACCTCCAGGCCGAGCTCGCGGCACAGGGCGCCGACCCGGTTGACCTCGGCGGTGGTCGCGTAACGCGGGTCGAGGTGCGGTACGTCGGGCGTGATCGCCACCGCCTGGTAGCCGAGCTCGGCCAGCCACGGCAGCGCGTCCTCCAGCCGGTGGCTGGTGAAGCCGTTGGAGTTGTAGCCGAGCCGGACCATCCGCCTACTTGCGGGTGGCGCGCAGGTTCTTCTGGAAGCGCTTGCTCCGGGTCTCGATCGAGTGCTGGGCGACCGGATCGTCTTGGTAATCGCTGGCCAGCTCCTCGAGCAGCTGCACCGCCTTCTCGATCTGCTTGCGGCACTCGTCCATCTCGGCGCGGAAGCGGAACGGGTCCCCTTCCTCCTCGTGGCGCTTGAACTCCTTCTCGATCCGGTCGAGCGCGTCCTCGCCGAGCTCGCCGGCGCGGGTCCAGCGTTCGTCCTGCTTCCAGGGCGGCACGGAGTAGGCGACCTCCGGCGCAGGGCGGCCGGTCGAGGCCTCACCCGCCGGCTCGCCGCTGGCGTTCTGGGGACCCGACTCGCTCACCGAAGGCGCCGCGCCGCCGCCGGCCGGTGCCGGCGTGGCGGTGCCGTCGGGCTGCAGGGCGACCAGCGCCCACACGATCAGCACGAAGGAGCCGGCGGCCATGCCGGGCAGGAAACCCGGGTCCTTCTGCTTCCTCCTCGGCGTCTTCTTCTTCTCTTTCTGTGCCATGGCTGGTGGCCGCCGCCCGCGGCGCGGCGATCGCCTTACGGTAACAGGAGGGCGGCGTAACCGCCGGAGCGCTCGGGGCCGGGCTCGAAGGCGCGCTCCTCGGCCACGCGCAGGCCCGCCTGCTCGGCCAAGTAGGCCGCGCCCTGCTGGTTCTCCTCCGACTCGAGCGAGCAGGTGGTCCAGAGCACCCGGGTATGCGATGCCCGCACGGACGCGACCGCGTCGGCGATGCGGCGCTGGGTGGCGACGGCCTCCGCCAGGCTCTCGGCGCCGAAGCGCCAGCGCGCCTCGGGGCGCTTGCCGAGCACGCCGGTGTTGGTGCAAGGCACATCGAGCAGGATCAGGTCCCAGGGGCCGTCCGGGAGGCCGGCGCCGTCGGCGCCGATCACGCGCCAGTCGAGCGCGTGCCCGAGCCGCTGCGCTTCGGGTTCGAGGCGCGCCAACCGGTTGTGGTCGACGTCGCAGGCGTGGACCTCGAGCTCGGGGCCGGCCAGCTCGAGCGCGGCCAGGCTCTTGCCGCCGGGCGCGGCGCACCAGTCGAGCATGCGCTCGCCGGATTCCGGCGCCGCCAGACGGACGGCCTCCATCGAGCTCAGGTCCTGCACCGACCACCAGCCCTCGACGAAGCCCGGGAGACGGCGCAGGTCGCCGCTCGGCTGGTCGAGCAGCAGGGACTCGGGCAGCGGGCCATCGTGGCAATCGAAACCGGCGCCCTGCAGGGCTCGTCGCACCGGATCGCGCTCGGCGCGCCGCGGGTTCACCCGCAGGCTCAAGCGCGGCGCCTGGTTGAAGGCCCGCATGCGGGAGACCGCGCCCTCGATTCCCAGCTCGGCCGCCCAGCGCTCGGCGAGGAGGTCGGGGTAGGAGAGGCTGACCGCCGCGTGAGCGACCGGGTCCTGCGCCGGGTCAGGGAACAGCGGCCGGTCGAAGGACCAGCGGCGCTCGCCGGCAGGGAGCAGCGACGCGGATGGCGGCGCCTCCGCCGGCGCTTCGCCGACCACGGCGCGGTCGACCGCGCGCATCACCGCGTTGGCGAAGCCGAGCGCCTTCTTCAACAGCGGCCGGGCGCCGTCGAGGGTGGCGTTGTAGGCCGCGTAGGCCGGCACCTGCTCCATCCAGAAGCGCTGATAGAGCGCCAGGCGCAAGGTCCACAACACCGCGGCGTCGACCTGGCGCCGGGTGCAGAAGGGCTTGAAGATCGCGTCGAGGGTGCGGCGCTGACGGATCGTGCCGGCCAACAGATGGCGGGCGAAGGCCCGATCGCGGCCCTCCACGCCGGCGGCCTCGGCGGCGGCGGCGAAGCGGCGGGTGGGGAAGTCGCCCTTCTCCAGCAGCAAGCGCAGGACCAGGCGACGCGGGTCGGGAGCGGTGCTCATCCGAGCCGCTCCCCCATTCGCAGGGAGCGACCGCGCAGGAATTCGGCCGCCTCGAGCGGCGCCTTGCCGGCGCGCTGCAGCCGGTCGAGCTGCAACACCCCCTCGCCGCAAGCCACGAGCAGGCGCTGGTCGGCGTCGAGCACGGTCCCGGGGGCGGCGGCGGCGGTCGCGTCGCCGCCAGCGCTGCCGGCGGAGCCTTGGACCTGTTCCCCGGCTGCCGGCAAGGAGGCGGCGTGCACCCGCAACTCGGCGCCGTCGGGCATCGCGGTGTAGGCCACCGGCCAGCCGCTCATC
>CAZXTO010000234.1:0-5786 GCA_964643675.1 uncultured Planctomycetales bacterium | reverse complement strand
CTCGAGCGCAGCGCCGGCGTGGGCGACGACCTGCGCGACCTGCAGGCCTTCGCTGCCCTGGGCCTGCCGAGCGTGCTGGTCGGCACCGGCAAGGGCCGGGCCGCCCGCCAGAAGCTGGCCGAGAAGGGCAAGGACGCGGACCTCTACTGCGCCCACCTCGGGGAGGCGGTGCCGTGGCTGTTGCGCTCCACCGTGGAGAAGAAGCTTCCTTCGCGAAGCCCGTGAATTCAGGGTGCGGCCGTGTCATGATCGGGTCTTCCCTGGATGGAACCCGCTCCCCCCTCACGCCGGCTCCTGCTGCTCGACGCCGATCCCGGCAGCCCGCTCGCGGCTGCGGTGAAGGCCGTCTTGCCCGGGGTCGAGCTGCGCGCGGTCCATCCCAAGGATGACTGGCCGCCGATGGCCGGCGCCGCCGAGCTGCTGCTGGTGCCGACCAACCAGGCCGACCTGTCCACCCTGCGCCTGCTGCACCACATCCTGCGGGAGGCGCCGGACAAGCAGGCCGTCCTCCTGGTCGGGGACCGCGGCCTGGCCGGCGGCGAGTCGCTGCTGAGCCTGCCCAACGTCCGCTTCCTGCCCGAACCCTGGACCCCGCGCGGCCTCGAGCAGGTGCTGAGCCGGCGCAGCGCCGTCAACGGCGGCGAGAGCGCGGCCTCCGGCGAGATGCTGGCCGGCATCGTCGAGGGCCTGCGCGACCCCCTGGCCAGCCTTTCCGGATATCTGCAGCTGCTGCGCGGCGAGGCCGCCGACGCCCAGGGCAGCCTGATCGGTCCGGCGCTGGACTCCGCCCGCGAGATGGACCGCTTGCTGGAGGCGCTGGAGCTGGCCGCGCGGCCGGGCCGCCCGCGGCGCGAGACCCTCGACGGCAAGGGAGTCGCGACCCGCCTGGTCGAGCAGGCGGTGCAGGAAGGCGCCCGCGCCGAGCTCCATTGGGACGGCCCCGCGCTGACCCTCGAGGCCGACCTGCGTCGGCTCACCGCCGCCCTCTACACCGCCCGCCTGTTCCTCGACCGCTTCGGCCCCGGCGGCCCTCTGCAGCTGCACGCGGGGGTCCATGACGGCCGCCCCTTCCTGGCCTGGGAGACCGCCCAGCCGGAGGACAGCGGCGAACCGCCGAGCCGTCCGCCGCTGTTCCTGCCCGGCGTGCTGGCCCGGCTGGCGCTGCAGCTCGGCGCCGAACCGCTGCTGCGTTGGCATCGCGAGGCGGTGCCGATCGCCGCCGGCCTGTCCTGGCGCGCCCCCGAGGCCTGATCCGGCCGCCGCGATCGGCTATCGTCGCGGCGTGGAATCCCGCCGCGGCAGCCTGCTGCTCCTCGCCCCCCAGCCCGGCATCCGGGCCGAGGTCGCCCGCCTGCTGGCGGCGGCCGGCTACCTGGTCGAGGAATGCGCCGACACCGACGGCCTGCTCGAGCGCAGCCAGGAGGACCGCTTCGACCTCCTGTTGTGTCTGCCCAGCCCCGAGCCGCAGCTGGCCTCGGCCCTGCTCGATCGCCTCGGCAAGCTGACCGGCCTGCCCCCGCTGGCCCTGCTCGGCCCGCGCCGGGACGGCGACGGCGAGGGCGTCGAGCGCATCCCGTGGCCGCAGGCGGAGGAGGACTTCCTGCTGGCCGTCGGCCAGCTGATCGAGGCCCAACGCCTGAAGGGCGAGGTCCGGGTGCTGCGCGCCCGCCTCGAGCTGGAGCACAGCCTCGACCACCTGGTCGCGCGCGACGCCAAGATGCTGGCCGCCTTCGAGCAGGTGCGGTCGGTGGCCCCCACCCGGGCCTCGGTGCTGATCAGCGGCGAGAGCGGCACCGGCAAGAGCCTGTTGGCCGAGGCCATCCACCGGCTCTCGGACCGCAGCGCCGGCCCCTTCGTGACCGTCTCCTGCGGCGCCATCCCGGAGTCGCTGCTCGAGAGCGAGCTGTTCGGGCACGCCCGCGGCGCCTTCACCGGCGCCTTCCGCGACAAGCCCGGCCGCTTCGAGGAGGCCGACGGCGGCACCCTGTTCCTCGACGAGATCGGCACCGCCTCCCCCGGCCTCCAGGTCAAGCTGCTGCGCTTCCTGCAGGACCGCGCCTTCGAACGCGTCGGCGAGACCCGCACCCGCAGCTCCGACGTGCGGCTGCTGTTCGCCACCAACACCAAGCTGCGCGAGGCGGTGCGGCGCGGCGAATTCCGCGAGGACCTGCTGTTCCGGATCGAGGTGATCCACATCCAGCTGCCGCCGCTGCGGGAGCGGCCCTCCGACATCATGCCGCTCACCCGGCGCCTGCTGTCGCGGCTGGCCGCGACCTACGACCGCCCGATCCCGCGCATCAGCCGGCCGGCGGCGCGCCTGCTGCTGCGCCACAGCTGGCCGGGCAACGTGCGCGAGCTGGCCAACGCCCTCGAGCGCGGCCTGCTGCTCAGCGCCGACGCCACCATCCAGCCCGACAACCTGCCGGTGGCGGTGGTCGGCCGGGAGTCCAGCGGCCGGGCCAGCATCCCCTTGCCCCGCCTCGACCCCGAGCGCCGCTACGCGCTCAAGGAGCTGCTGGAGGAGCCCGAGCGGCGCATCCTGGAGGAGGCCCTGCGGGTCTGCGACGGCAAGCGCGAGGCCGCCGCCGAGCTGCTCGGAATCGACCGCTCGACCCTCTACGCGCGCATGCGGCGGCTCGGCATGACCCGCCGCCGGGCGGCGCCCGAGGCCTGAGCCGGCCGGCTCAGGGCAGCACCGAGCCCTCGAACCAGTTGAAGTAGAGGCTCAGGTGGTAGATCAGCAGGATCTGGTACAGCGACAGGGCGATGAAGACCCCGATGCGGCCGTTGCGGAAGTTCTTGAGCAGGCAGAACAGGGCCGCGGCGAGGCCGATGCCGAGCGCCTTGGTCAGGATGAAGGTGCTCATGCCGCCCTCGAGCAGCTTGATCGCCACCGGGTTGCCCTCCTCGCCCCCGCGCTGCAGGTAGATCAGGGTGAAGTGGCTGTCCATCAGGTTGAGCACCATGAAGACGCTCAGCGCCACCCAGGTCCGGATCGAATAGAGGTCGACGAAGGTGTCCTTGACCTCGCCGTCGCGGCGACCGCGGCGGCGGCGGCCGCCGAAGAAGGAGTAGCGCGACAGCAGCGGGGTCGGACGCTTGCGGCGGTCCGGCCCCCGGTAGTCCGCCGCGGCGGCCGGCTCGGTTACGGGCTCAGAAGGTGTCACGGATGCGCAGGACCGCCAACGCGGTCAGGAACAGGATCACGATGTCCAGGAAGACGCTCTGGTTCTCGAGGTAGTAGAGGTCGTAGTCGATGTTCTCCTGGATCGGCGCCTTGCGCGCCGAGGAGACCTGCCACAGGCCGGTGATGCCCGGCTTGGTGTCGAAGCGCAGGTGGTAGACCGGGTCCTCCATGTCGTTCTTGATGTGGCCGACGATGAAGGGCATCTCCGGCCGCGGACCGACCAGCGACATCTCGCCGCGCAAGACGTTGACCAGCTGCGGCAGCTCGTCGAGCGAAGTGCGGCGCAGGAAGCCGCCGATCTTGGTCACGCGCGGGTCGCTGCGCGTGCTCGGCGTGACCGCGTCCATGCACATATCGTGATACATGGTGCGGAACTTGAGCATGCGGAAGGTGTGCTCCTTGTAGCCCACCCGCACCTGGCTGAAGAACACCGGCCCCTTCGACTCGCGCCGGATCAAGAAGGCGATCAGGAGCAGGAAGGGCGAGAACAGCAGCAGCAACACCAGCGCCAGGCTGCGGTCCACCAGCGCCTTGATGAAGCGGTAGATCGGCCGGCCCGGGTTGCGGTTGAGGGTGATCAGCGGGATCGAGTCCAGGCTGTCGATGGTGAAGCGCTGGGAGAAGAAGTGGTAGAGCCGCGGCACCACCTGGTACTCGACGCCCAGGTTCTCGAGGTGGCCGCACAGCTCGATCAGCTCGTCCTCCTCCATCTCCGGCTTGGCGATGATCACCCGGCTGATCGAGTGCTTGACCCGCATCTCCTCGAGCTTGCGTCGCCCGCCGAGGAAGGGCCGCGCCGCCTGGTGCTCGGGCGGCAGCTCGTCGTCGACGTCGAAGTAGCCGACGAAGCGGTAGCCGAGGGTCGGGAAGATGCGCATCTTCTGCTCGATGCGTTGGGCCAGGTCGCCGGTGCCGAACACCGCCACGTTGGTGTTGACGTAGCCGCGGGCGTGCAGGCTGGAGGAGACCTTGAACATGATCCCGCGCTGGATCACCGTCAGCAGGAAGATCAGGGCGAAGACCACCACGTAGATGAAGCGCGACCACTGCTCGATGTCGGCCAGCCCGGCGACGTCGTGGATGGCCTTCAGCATCGGGTAGCCCGGGAAGGCCCACTCCGGCGAGTCCTCGCCCGCTGCGCGCAGCAGGAAGATCGCGGTGGCCGTGCCGAGGAAGCTCAGCGAGGTGGCCTGGAAGGTGGCGCGGTACTCCTCGACGTTGAGGATCGACTTGCGCCAGCGGTACAGCCCGCAGCTCCAGAAGCAGATCAGGGTCACGCCCACGATCACCACCACCAACTGGCGGTAGAGGGCGAACTCGTGCATCTGCCGGAACAGGTTCAGCCCGAGCAGGCACGACAGCAGGATGGTGAACCCATCCAGCCAAACCTGCAGCACGATGAAGCAGGTGTCGAAGTTCCGGCGCAGCCAGCCCATTCAGAGGGAGTCGCCCGGCGCGGACAAGGGAGTGCTTGCCGTCGCCGCCGGACGGAGAAAAACTACCCCGTCCCGGGCCTTCCACCAAACCCCTTCCTGTGTCCACCGCCCTCGACCGGCGCCTGATCCTGCTGCTGCTGGCGGTGCTCGCCGCAGCGGCCCTGCTGCGGCCCCTCGCCGAGCCCGACGAGGGCCGCTACGGCGAGGCGGCCCGGGAGATGGTGGAGAGCGGCGACTTCCTGCTGCCGCGCCAGTCCGGCGTGGTCTATCCAGACAAGCCTCCCGGCGTCTACTGGATGATGGCCGCGGCGATCTCGGTCTTCGGCCCCGGCGCCTTCGCGGTGCGCCTACCGGCCTTCCTGGCCCTGCTGGCGCTGCTCCTGATGGTCCACCGCCGCGCGCGGAGCACCCTCGGCGAGGAGGGCGCCGCGGTCGCCGCCCTGATCCTGCTGGCCGAGCCGCTGCTGCTGGTCCTGGGGCAGCTGGCCACCCTGGACATGGTGCTCAGCGCGGTCCTGGCCGGCGCCCTGCTGGCCGGCCGGAGGCTGCAAGGCGAGGGCGGTTGGCGCCCGGCGACCGCTGCCGGGGCGTTCCTGGGCCTCGCCTTCCTGGTCAAGGGACCGGTCGGACCGGCCCTGTGGCTGGCCATCCTGCTGCTCACGGCCCTGCTCGAGCGCCGCCCCGCCGCGGCCTTGCGCCTGCTCCATCCGGTGCTGTGGCTCTCGCTGGTCGCGGTCGGCCTGCCCTGGTACCTGGCGGCGGCCTCCGCCGATCCTGGCCTGTGGGACTTCTGGCTCGGCCGCGAGGTGGTCGGGCGGCTCGCCAGCGACGTCCACGCTCGCTCCCAGCCGCTCTGGTTCTACCCGGCGCTGGCCGCGGGCCTATCCCTGCCCTGGTGGCTCGGCCTGCTCTCCCCCGCCCGGCGCCGCGCCCCGGCCGGCGCGCCCTCGGAGCGCCGCTTCCACGCCGTCTGGGCGCTGCTCCCGATCCTGTTGTTCTCCCTTCCGCAGGGCAAGCAGCCGGCCTACTACGCCCCGGCCGTGCCCGGTCTGGCGCTGTGGCTGGCCGCCTACTGGAGCGCCCCCGCAGCGCGCCGGCCGCGCCGCTGGATCGCCGCCGCCTGGGCCCTGCTTGCGGCCGGGGCCCTGATCTGGCACCTCGAC
>CAZXTO010000233.1:0-5857 GCA_964643675.1 uncultured Planctomycetales bacterium | reverse complement strand
GGAGATCCTCTGGATGAGGATTTTCGTCCTGACGGTCGGCGCGACGGTCTACGCCCAGGGCAAGTCGCCGCAGATGCTGCACCTGCGGGCGAACACCCGTCACCTGTTGGACGAGCTCGCGGCGCACGAGAAGAACGAGGCCCGGCTCTACCAGCGCCTGCACGTGCGGGACCTGGGAGCGGGTGCCTCGGCCGAATAGGGCGCCTCCGGCGCGCGTCGGGCGACGGAAGAATGGGCGGTTTCGGCCTCGTGGCCGAAGGGAAATCAGCATGACCGAGAACGCCTGGCCGCCCGCCGAGGTCCGCTTGTCCGCGGACGCCCGCATCCTGTTCCTGACCAAGGACCTCGAGCTGATCCGCAAGCAGCTCCACGAGGGCCTGCAGCTGCGGATGGAGGACCTGTCGGTCGAGGACCTGCTCGACGACATCAACACCGACGTGATGACGCCGGCTTGGGTCTGCTTCCGCCACCGGCCGGAGGACATCGCCCTGGACGCTTACGCGGGGTTGCTCGATGCGGATGGAGAGCGCGTGATCGGCACGCGCGAGCTGATGGACGGCGGTTTCACCGCGATCGTATCGGGATACCGCAAGGGCACGGGGTCGTCGCGGGAGACCGCGGCGCAGTGCGAGCGTTGGTCGGGGATCCGCTACGTGTTCGCGGCTTCGTTCGCGCCGATCCACGAGCGCAACAACATCAACCTCGGCCAGCTGATGGGCGACCACGCCATGCTGGCGCGGCTGCAGGCGGGCGAGGCGGTGCCGCTCGATGAGTTCACCGGCAAGTACGACCCGGTGACGCGGCTGATCCTGGAGAGCGGCGGGCTGTTCCCCTTCTCGCGCAAGGTCGCGGCGGGGGAGATCGCGCTGCCGCCGAACGCCACCGGCGCGCGGCCGATGACGATGGCCGAGAAGATGGTCGCGGCCAAGATGCTCAACCCGGGAGGGGAGGGCGCCTACGTGGCGCCGGGCGACGCGGTGCTGGCCAAGGTCGACGGCGGCTACAGCCACGAATTCACCACCGCGCAGGTGCACACCTTCCTGGCCGAGGAGTACGGCGCCGACTACCAGGTGCAGAACGCCGACAAGCTGGCGGTCTTCGAGGACCACCTGCTCTACGCCGACGGCGTGGCGCGCTTCGCGCCCTTCGTCGCGCAGATCCAGACCCTGCGGGATCTCCAGAACGAGTTCCAGGCCCACACCGGGGTGCGCGACTACCAGGCCAAGGACGGGGTGAGCCCCGGCATCTGCCACCAGATCGCGCGCGAGGAGTTCGTGGATCCGGGCGACTTCATCCAGGCGACCGACAGCCACACCTGCATGGGCGGCGGCTCGAACGCGCTCACCTACGGGGTGGGGGCGACCGAGTACGCGGCGCTGGCGCACAGCGGCTTCACCTTCGTCAAGGTGCCGGAGACGATCCGCTTCGAGCTGGTCGGGGAGCTGGCGCCCGGCTGCACCGCCAAGGACGTGATGCTGCACATCCTCGACGGCCACGCCAAGCGCGAGGAGACCCTGAACCGCTCGATGGAGTTCGGCGGGCCGGGGCTGGCGTCCCTGTCGGTGGACGAGCGCGCCACGCTGTGCAACATGGCGACCGAGTGCACCGCCCGCACCGGCATCTGCGAGGGCGACGAGGCGCTGGTCGACTGGCTGGCGGCGCGGCGACCCGGTCAGACGCGGGAGCAGATCGCGGCGAGCTTCGTCGCGCCCGACGCAGGCGCCGAGTACGCCGGCGGCGTCCACACCATCAACCTGAGCCAGATCGTGCCGATGGTGGCGACCCCGGGCGACCCGACCTACGGCGCCGACATCGCCGGGCTCGGGGAAGTGAAGATCGACATCGCCTACGGCGGCTCCTGCACCGCCGGCAAGATCGACGACTTCGCCTACTACGCCCAGGTCTGCGCCGAAGCGGTCGCCGCCGGCCGCAAGGTCGCCGAGGGCGTGTCCTTCTTCGTCCAGTTCGGCTCCACCCCGGTCCAGGACCACGCCCGCGAGCAGGGCTGGCTCGAGCTCTTCGAGCAGGCCGGCGTGACCCTGATCGACCCCGGCTGCGGCGCCTGCATCGGCTGCGGCCCCGGCGTCTCCGAGACCGCGGATCAGGTCAGCGTCAGCGCCATCAACCGCAACTTCACCGGCCGCAGCGGCCCCGGCCAGCTCTACCTGGCCAGCCCGCTGACCGTGGCTGCGAGCGCCTTCGCGGGGCGGATCGTCGCTTATCGGGAAGGGATGTTCGCGGAACAGCCGGCGGAAGCCGGGGCTTGAGCTCAGGGTTCCCCCGCCCAGAATCAAGCCCTGAGGGTTGATGCGGCGGGGCGAAAGGAGGGAATGGAGGCCAGGAATGGGGAATTTGCCTGCCCAATTACCCCCTTCCTGAATCCCGGCGGCTTCCTCGAAGCCAACTCTCCGGGTGCGATGCGGAGCAGGTCTTGCGGCAGCGAACTTCCCAGCGAGGCCGCTGGATGCGGCTCACTCCACGCGGACCAGGTTGCCGTCGTCGCTGATCTCGAGCCGGAGGAACTGCTCGACGCCAGCGAGAACGGTCGTCTCGAAGCTCCATTCCCCTTCGCCGAGGAGGATCACCGACTCTTCTCCACTATTGTCCAAGATGGGACCCCGGAAGGTCATCCGCCACTTCCCCGGAGCCAGCTTGGCGGCATGCGTGCCGTGGACCTGAAAGGCTTCGCTGGCGTAGCCGTGGGTCGGGTCCTGGCCGTCGAGCGGAGCGCACTCTGGTTCAACGTCGATCTGCCAACAGCGGTAGTCACTGATCGCAACGGTGAGGATGCCCAATGGCTCCCAGCGCAGTTGAACGGTCCTGCTCTCGTTCTCTGCCGCGACGATTTCCCGTGGGTGGAGTCGACGAAAATCCGCCCCGGTGTCGGAGAGACGGAGCACGCATGGCGTAAGCCGGAACTCGGCCGGTCCATGGGTGAGGTCCATGACCGGTGGCCAGTGGCTCCGCAATCCTTCTCCCGTTTCGATGTCCAGGCAAGTGGCGAAGATCTGTGACGCCTGGAATCCAGCGTGATCGGTAAGTTCTATTCTCAGTTCAGAATAGGGAAGCTGGATCTCCCAGGAATCCTCGTTGGGGGGCAGTTGTCGATTCCAGTTGTAATGCTGCGCTAACCAAGGGTCCTGCGGGTAGAGGGAAGCCGAGAGTGGGCGATCCGGGATCCCATGGAGCCGGAACCTTCCTTCCGAGTCGGTGTGGACCGTCGCGTACCAATCGGAATAACCCCTCGCCCTGCTCACGAGCTGGATCTTGCAAGGGAATACCGGTTCTCCCTTGCAGATCACTCGTCCTTGGACGTCTCGAAGAGCGCCGAGCTTCAAGCTGAAATCCTGCTTTCCGGCCGCTACCCAAATCGGATTCAGCTTGGAGCTGACTTTTCCCTCTTTGGCCTGGAACTCGACGAAGTACTTACCTGGCCGCAGGTGGAAGTCCGCAGCGCCGTTCAAGAGCGGGGCGAGATAGGGGCCGCTGTGCCCCCATTGCTCTGCGCGGAGTTGAACTCGGCTTCCGTCCAGGGAGGCTGGGTTGTCCGAGACTACCTCGAGGTGGACGGGCAGGGGCTCCGCGAGGGAGATGAGGACCTGGTCCTTGTCGACGACGCGCTGGAAGTGGATGATCCGGTTGCTCTCTCTCTCCCGCACGAGGACGCCCATTCGAAGCGCCTGCCAACCGGCTCGGATCCGAAAGGTTCCATCCGCCTCGACTGCCTGCCAACTCCACCGCTCCGGATTCCTAGTGCCTTTCCCCAAAGCCGTGGCCACCTCGAGATCCTGGAAGGAGAGCCCTCCGGAATCGGAGATTCGCCCAGTGACTGGAGAATGTGAAGTCCGGAACGTGGCTCCAGGGAGTATCCGAATCCCCGTGAAGCCCATGCTTTCCTCCTTAAGGGAGAATTCCCAGGTCCGGTTTCCCACCTGGATCGCCATTCCTCTGCCGAGCCAACGAGCCATGGATGGAATCGGTGCCCAGCCGTCCGGGTCGGTTCTCGAGGTCACCTTGCCGAGGCGGAGCAAGGAATTGGACCACGGTGTGCCGTCGTCTTGAACGAAACGTACCTTCCAGTCGAGGCCGGTTCGCCGGAGGAGGACTGTTTCCGGGGTGCCTGCCAGGGCGCTTGCCACTCGGTCATCCCTTTCAATGGTGCCGATAGAGGTTTCGAAGCCTCTCCTGACAACACGAATCTCCCCTGAGAAGGAAGGGAGAACGAGGATTCCCATCGCGTCGCTCGGCGCAAGCTTGGCTGGGACGGATTGCCACTTCAGGGGAGGGGAGTCCGCTCTCCAATCCTGGTGATCCCCAACAGGGATCAGGAGATCCGCCTCCGCTCCGGCGATCGGCGTGTCGGTCTCCATGTCAAGGACCTGGACCGGGCGTCGTTTATGAGGCGGAAGTTGGATCAAGGTGGCGGACCCGTCGGGGACAGGTACTCCCTCTAGGCTGTATCCCTCTCTGAACGCCCAGATGGAGGAGTTTCGCCAGCGGCTGATTCTCCGAGTCTCGATCTCGAAGGAGCCGTCGGGCCCCGTGGTGGTCGTCCTGCCTTCCGCGTTCTCGCAGACCCAGGCACCGGAGATCGGTCGACGAAGGGCGTCGACCACTCGGCCGCGCAGGACGAGGGTCTCTGGGTCCTCAGCGACAGGGGAGGCGATCTCGCGTCGAATCTCATCCCTTTGCGCGGCGCCCGCGGCTTTCTCGGCCTCCTCGCGATCCGCTGCGGTCTCGATTGTTTGCGCGGGGCTTGGTCCACCGGAGGGATCACGGGATCCCAGGGCCAGCCAGATTCCCGCTGCGCCGAGGAGGCAGAGAAGCACCATGGCGAGCGAGGAAAGGGGCTTCTTCATGAGAGGGACCGACCATTTCGTCAATAGGGGGAGGACGGGAGGAGCGCCGCCGCCTCCGGCCAGCGGGAGGAAGAGCACGCGAGTCTCTCCCCAGTCCCCGGAATGCCGCTCCGCGAGCCTTCGCCGGAGGAGGCCGAGCGCCCTCTGCTGCCGTTTCCGCACCGCCTCGACGGTGATGTCGAGTTCGGCGGCGATCTTCCTCGGCGGCAGACCCTGAAAATAGCGCATCAGGATCACCTGCCGCAGCGGCTCGGACAGCTGCAGGACCTCCTGGGAGAGTTCGGTCTGGAGCTCTACCTGGTGGGCGAGGTCCTCTGGCTTCGTCTGGACCGCCGGGAGCGACTCCGTCCGCTCCCGCCAGGCTCGTTGGCGGCGGCCGGCCCGGTGGTGGTCCGCTGCCCGGTTGCGGAGGACCGTCGCCAGCCATGCCGGCAGCGATTCCGCGGCGCGGGGCGGCCGCCGCAGGGCGGCCAACCAGGTGTCCTGGAGCAGATCCTCCGCCATGTCCTCGCCCACCAGGCGCTGGGCAAGCCGCCGCAGCCAGCCGGAGTGCTGGAGCAGCTCCTCGATCTGGGGCAGGGGAGGGCTTTCGGCCATGTTCCTCGATCAGACGATCATCCACCCGTTTCCGGGACATCGAAAGGGGGAGATCTGTCCGCGGCCCTCGCTTGGGTGGGCTCAGGAACCGGCCTGCGCTCCGTGGGCGATCACATCGGCGCGGCGCTCCGGCGGATCCACCTGGAGGTCAAGGAGTTCCCCGCCGCGGACTTTGCCGCGGATCGTCGTCTGGTTGGGCGCGTGGAGCTGGAAGTCGGCGTCCCAGCCCTCGGGCCAGGCGGGCAGCAGGTGGATCGTGCGGCCCTCGGTCTGCATGAGCATGGTCTGGAGGGTGCGCATGAGCACGCCGCCGTGGTCCTGGTCGGGGACCCAGTCGTAGTTGGGACCCCAGAAGACCGGGAAGCGGGAGCCGGCGTGGTGGTTGCGGGCGCGGCGGACCA
>CAZXTO010000232.1:0-5871 GCA_964643675.1 uncultured Planctomycetales bacterium | reverse complement strand
GGCGGCGCTTTCGCCGCGGGAGTATCCGATCGCGGCGCCGATGAAGGAAGCGAACAGCGGGTGCGGCTGCAGCGGCTTCGACTTGTACTCGGGGTGGTACTGCACGCCGATGTAGAACGGCCGCTCGCTGAGCTCGGCGATCTCGACCAGGCCCCGCGCCTCGTAGACCCCGGCGCAGCTCAAGCCGGCCTTCTCCAGCGCCCGCTTGTAGTCGTTGTTGAACTCCCAGCGGTGGCGGTGGCGCTCGAGCACCATGTCGCGGCCGTAGATGGCGGCGGTGCGGGTGCCCTCGAGGATGCGGCAGGGGTAGGCCCCGAGCCGCATGGTGCCGCCCTTGTCCTTGACCTCGCGCTGCTCGCGCATGAGGTCGATCACGGGGGCCTTGCAGTCCGGGTCGACCTCGGAGGTGTGGGCGCCCTCGATACCGGCCACGTGGCGGGCGTACTCGATCACCATCGCCTGCATGCCGAAGCAGATGCCGAAGCAGGGCAGCTCGTTCTCGCGCGCCCAGCGCACGGCCTGGATCTTGCCCTCGAGGCCCCGCTCGCCGAAGCCGCCCGGGACCAGCACGCCGCTGACGCCGTCGAGCAGCTGGTCAGGGCCGCGGTCGAAGACCTCCTCGGCCGCGATCTTGCGGAAGCGCACCTTGTGGCGGTGGGCGGCGCCGCCGTGGGCCAGGGCCTCGTAGATCGACTTGTAGGCGTCGTGCAGCTCGATGTACTTGCCGACCACCGCGATCTCGATCTCGCCCTCGGGGTGGGCGAAGCGCTGCCGCAGGTCCTCCCAGTCGTCCATGCTGTCGGCGGTGGTGGCCTCCAGCCGCAGGTGCTGCACCAGCGAGTCGTCCAGGCCCTCGCGCTTCAGGTCCAGCGGCACCTCGTAGATCGTCGTCTCGACGTCCTGCTCCTCGATCACGTCCTCCGGGGCGACGTTGCAGAACAGCGAGATCTTGTTGCGCATCTCCTGGGTCATCGGCCGCTCGCAGCGGCACACCAGGATGTCCGGCTGGATGCCGATCTCGCGCAGCTTGCCGACCGACTGCTGGGTCGGCTTGGTCTTCATCTCGCCCGAGGCGCTCAGGTAGGGCAGCAGCGTCAGGTGCACGAAGCAGGCGTTGCCCTTGCCCTGCTTGTGGGCGAACTGGCGGATCGCCTCGAGGAAGGGCAGCGACTCGATGTCGCCGGCGGTGCCGCCGATCTCGATGATCGCCACGTCGGTGCCGCGCTGCGCGCCCTGCTCGATCGCGCTCTGGATCTGGTCGGTGATGTGCGGGATCACCTGCACCGTCTTGCCGAGGTAGGCGCCGCGGCGCTCCTTGCGGATCACCTCGGAGTAGATGCTGCCGGTGGTGGCGTTGCTGTAGCGGTTGATCGGCGCGTGGGAGAAGCGCTCGTAGTGGCCGAGGTCGAGGTCGGTCTCGGCGCCGTCCTCGGTCACGTAGACCTCGCCGTGCTCGAAGGGCGACATCGTGCCCGGGTCGACGTTGATGTAGGGGTCGAGCTTCTGGATCGACACCCGGAGGCCGCGCTTCTCGAGCAGCACGGCGATGGCCGCGGTGGTGATGCCCTTCCCGAGGGAGGACACCACGCCGCCGGTAACGAAAATGAACTTGGTCATGTCCCTTGCTGATGACGTTGGAGGAACGCGTCGTAGTCGGCCCGCGTATCGATGCCGGGGAAGGCGTGAGGCCAGTCGAGCACCTGGACCGGCGTTCCCCGCTCCAGGAAACGCAGCTGCTCCAGGCCTTCGGTCCGTTCGAGGGGGGAGGGGGGGGAGGAGGCGAAGGCTCCGAGCGCCGCGCGCGTGTAAGCGTAGACGCCCAGGTGGAGCAGCGGAACGGCGCCGCCCTCAATTCGTGGGTGGGGGATCGGCGCGCGGGAGAAGTAGAGCGCGCGACCGTCGGCCGCCCGCACCACCTTCACCGCCGCCGGGTCCTGGTGCTCCGTGGCGGTGGGCCACGGCGCGCAGAGGGTGGCGACCTCGGCGCCGCCGGAGAGGGACGCGAACAGGGAGTCGACCGCGGCGGGGTCCATCTCCGGCTCGTCGCCCTGGACGTTGACGATGTGCTCGGCCGCAGGGAAGCGCTGCACCGCCGCCCAGACCCGGTCGCTGCCGGAGGGCAGCGCCGGTTCGGTAAGCACCGCCTCGGCGCCGGCCGCCCGCGCGACCTCGGCCAGCTCCTCGCCGTCGACCGCCGCCACGACGCGGTCGGCGCGGCGCGACTCCAGGCAGCGCTCCAGGGTGTGGGCGAGCAGCGGCTTGCCGCTCTCGGCCAGGCTCAGCTTGTGGGGGAGCCGCGTCGCCGCCCGGCGGGCCGGGACGACGACGATGGCCTGGCCGCTCTCCAAGGCTCAGTTCCCGCCGAGGCCGCGGAAGCCGCCGCTGCCCTCGGGCACCTGCTGGCCCTCGCGGAAGATCTCGGCCCCCTGCGGGTTGTCGATCTGCTGGTAGGAGCTGTGGTTGTTGTAGATGGCCTGGACCGCCAGCGAGCAGTCCATCACCTGCTGGCGCCGGTCGGCGGCGTCCTTCGAGGCGTAGGCCAGGGTGTAGAGCTGGCCGCCGCGGTCGACCTGCACGGTCATGCGGGCGCCGCGGACCCGGCCGCCGCTGGGGATCGCGTCCTGGAACAGGCCGAAGTCCTCGAGCTGCTTCATGAGCACGCCCATGTCGAGGTCCGGGACCACCTTGTAGGCGGCGTCCCGGCGCATCTCCGAGTAGTAGGAGGACTTCTCGGTGGTGGCTTCGTTGAGCAGGCCCACCTTGACCCCGGACTTGTGGTCCACGAAGGTCACGCGGGTGGGGCGGTACTCGGGGTAGATCCCCTGGGAGGCGAGCTCGGCTTGGAGCTGGGCTGCGGGGTCGGGGCCGTCGGCGGCGGGAGACCCGTCGGCGCGGCGCGGAGTGGACCCGGCGCATGCCGCCAGGAGCAGGAGGAGGCTGAGAGACAGGATTCGCATCGTGAATGGTTGATTGGTCCGCCTGCGGACGGACAATCATCCCCGAAGGACCGCTTCGACGCAAGCCGTCCGCCCCGACCATGACCGCCTCCAAGCGCCCGACCCCCCGCAAGGCCGCCGTCTTCCTCAGCGCGCTGGCCCTGCTCGCGCTGGCCGACCCGCGTCCGACCACCTTCGCCATCGGCTGCGGCCTGGTGCTGCTGGCCTGGCTGCTCCGCGTTTGGGCCTTCGGCCACCTCGAGAAGAACGAGCTGATGGTGACCACGGGGCCCTACGCCCACACCCGCAACCCGGCCTACCTCGGCAGCTTCATCGCCCTGGTCGGCGTCTCGCTGGCCGCCGGCAACGCCGAGACCACTCAGGGCCGGGTGGTCTGGGGCCTGGCGGTGGTGCTCACCCTGGCCTTCTTCCTGTTCTACCTGCCGCGCAAGTTCCGTCGCGAGTACCGCCGCCTGCGACAGCTCTTCGGCGACGCCCAGGTCGACCGCCACGGCGACAACGTGCCCGACTTCCTGCCCCGCCTCACGCCCTGGCGCAGCGGCCAGGAGCGGCGCTTCTCGTGGAAGCTGGTGGGGGAGAACCACGAATGGCCCTGGGGCGCGGTGCTGGCGGTGGTGCTGGCCCTGATCTGGACCGCCCCGAGCTGGTCCCCGCTCCGGGGTTGGTTCGACTGAACATGACGGCGGCGTCCGAGCGGTCTTCGCGCTGGGGCCGGGAGGACTACCTCGCCCGCCCGCGGCAGCTGCTTAGCCGCGGCTCCCGCCTCAAGCCGCAGGTGTGGCGGGTGGAACGAGAGCCAGGACCCTGCGTGGTCTTCGACTGCGCGCTGCTGCCGGCCGCCGGGCGCCCGTTGGCGCGCTGGCTCATGGGCCGCGAACGCCGCGCCCTCGCCCGCCTCGTCGGCGTGGAGGGGGTCCCCCAGCTCCTGGACCGCATCGACCGCGACGCCTACGCGATCTCTTGGCTGCCGGGCAGACCGCTCGACCGCGAGACCTTCCAGGGAGACCCGCAAGGGCTGGCGGCGCAGCTGCGCGCCATCCTGGCCGAACTGCACGCGCGTCGGGTCTACCACCTCGACCTGCGCCAGCGCCAGAACCTGCTGGTGGACGAGCGCGGCCGGCTGGCCTGCGTCGACTTCGGCGCCGCCCTGGCCCCTGGGCGGGTCGGCGCGGCCCTGTTCGGTCGCCTGCTCGGGTGGATCGATCGCCAGGCGGCGCTCAAGTATCTGGCCCGCTACGCGCCGGAGCAGCTCAGCCAGGAGGAGGCCGGGCAGGTGCTGAGCGGCCTGCGGTGGCGCCGGTGGTGGCTGTTCTCGCCCTACCGCGATCGCGGCGAGGCCGAGGGCGCGCGTCGGCGGCTGGCGGAGCTGCAGGCGACGGGCGACGAGGACGCGGGCGGCCGCTGAATCAAGTTTGACTGGTAGTGCGGCAAAGCAATGCCAGCACAACATGTAGAGCCACTAGAAAATCCCTTGGATTGGAAGTTGACCTCAATATATTGAAGCCCAGCAGAGGGGATCACATGGGCAGACTCGAGAAGCAAATCATCGCCGGGGCCTTGGCCCTGGTTGGAATTCTCCTGGTGGTCGTGGTCTACCGGGGCCTGGACCACAACCAGGAGGGGCAGCCGGACGCTAACCGCCCGGTCCAGGGCGACTGGGAAGACGCCTCCGAGAAATTGGCGCTGCATGACCTCGGATCGCCGTCCGAGCAGCCGCCGGCTGCCGCCTCCGAGGCCGCTTCGACCCCGACCGATCCGCGTCACCAGCTGCCCCTCGCCATCGGCCCCGAGGCCGGCAGCGGCGCCGCCGAGGAGGAGACCGAGACCCAGGCCACCGTCGCGCCCGAGCCCGAGCCGGTCCAGTCCAAGGTCCAGGTGCACGAGCTGATGGACGGCGTCGATTGGGACCCCGGCCTGCGGGAGTACGTGGTCCAGCCGGGGGACACCCTCGGCCACATCGCCCAGCGCGAGCTCGGCTCCTACGCCCACTGGGAGGAGATCCTGAAGCTCAACGAGGGGCTCGACCCGCAGTCGATCCAGGCCGGCGACCTCATCACCCTGCCGACCCACGTGCGCTCGCAGGCGCCTCAAGCGAAGGCCGCCGAGGCCAGCTTCGATCCGGGGGTCCGCACCCACGTCATCGAGGCCGGCGACTCCCTGTACAAGCTGGCCAAGCTCTACTACGACAGCGAGAGCTACCAGCGGATCCTGGACGCCAACCCGGGCCTGCGCAAGGACCAGGTGCTCAAGATCGGGACCCGGATCGCGGTTCCGGAATAGGGTGCTGGCCGAGCCGGCCGAGCCGCGCCTGCTGCTCGGGATCAGTTCCGGCACCTCGGCCGACGGCGTCGACCTGGCGCTGATCCAGGTCTCGGGCCGCGGCGCCGAGCGGCGGGTCGTGGCCCTGGGCGGCGCCGAACTGCCGCTCCCGGCGGGTTTGCAGGAGCAGGTCCTGGCTGCCTCCGCGTGGAGCCTGGGACAGGTCGCGGCCTTTCACGCCCGGCTCGGCCTCGCCTTCGGCGAGCTCGCCCGGCGCTTCCTGGACCAGGCCGGGGTCGCGCCACAGAGCCTGGCGGCGGCCGGCTGCCACGGCCAGACGGTGTTCCACCACGACGGCGATCCCGCCGACGGCAGCCTGCAGCTCGGTGATCCGGCGCTGGTGGCCGATCGGCTCGGGGCGCCGGTGGTGGCCGACTTCCGCTGGAGTGACCTCGCCGCCGGCGGCCAGGGGGCGCCGATCTCGCCCTTCGCCGACGGCGTGCTCCACCGCCCGGCGGCGGGAGAGCGGGCGATCCTCAACCTGGGAGGGATCGCCAACCTCAGCCTGCTGGCCGCCGAGGGACCGCCGCGGGCCTGGGACAGCGGCCCCGCCAACTCGCCGCTCGACGCCTTGATGCGGCTCGAGGCCGGCCAG
>CAZXTO010000231.1:0-5893 GCA_964643675.1 uncultured Planctomycetales bacterium | reverse complement strand
TAATATGTGTCGTTTTTTCATCAACTTCTGCTTTTATTCCCCCCTTTATTCCGACAATGGCAAGCGGTGCATTTTCGTCGGCAATGAGAAGCGCTTCTTTGTCGAGCGACACGTCGGCGCCGGCCTGGCCGCCGGGGCTGCCGGCCAGGCGCGGCTGGGCGCAGAGTTCCTGCAGGAGCTGGCGCAGTCGATCGGGGGAGACCGCGTCGGGATCGGGGCCGGGGAGCTGGAGCAGGGCGGTGGCGAGGACGGCGAGCATGGCGGCGAGACAGGATAGCGGGGGATCGGATCGGCTACCCTGGGAGGATGGAAGGCCCCCCGAGCTTCGTCGCCGTCGACTGGAACGGAACCGTGGTGCCCTTCTTCCACGAGCCGCCGTATCCCGGCGCGCTCGAGGTGCTCGAGTCGTGGCGCGCATCCGGCATCCTGGTCGCGATCGTCAGCCACGCGAACCAATTCACCATCGAGTCCGACGTGCGCCGCACCGGACTCGAGGCCGACGCGGTGCTGGGCGTGCACGACAAGGCGCCGGCCTTCCTCGAGCTGCGGCTGCGCATGGGCGCCGGTCTGGTGATCGGCGATCACCCCTCCGACCTGCGCGCGGCGGTCGAGGCCGAGCTGCCCTTCTACCAGGCGCGGCTGGACGGCCAGGCCGCCTTCGAGGGGCGCTGCGCCTCCTTCAGCGACTGGAAGGAGCTCGATCTGCTGGTGCGGGGAGCCGGCGCTTAGCGCGCTCCGCCAGCTCCGGTTCGACCGTGGCCGGGCCGCCGCTGCCCGCACTCCCGAGCAGCGGGTTGGCCTGCGCCCGCTCGACCAGCTTGTCCTTGTCGAAGCGCTCGAACAGCCCGCTGAGGGCCTTGATGTCCACGCAGGCGCTGGCGCCGACCCCGCAATCCCCGCAGGCTTCGGTCTGGCAGTGCTCGGTGAACTGGTCGTCCAGGGAGCGCTGGTAGTCCTGCTGCAGGTAGGCGCGGGTCACGCCGAGGTCGAGGTGGTCCCAGGGCAGCACCTCGTCCAGCGGACGCTCGCGGAAGGCGGTCTGTTCGGGCCCGTAGCCGTGCTCCTCCCAGGCCTGCTCCCAGCAGCCGAGGCTGTCGACCTCGGTCCAGGCGTCGAAGCGCGCCCCGGCCCGCCAGGCGCTCTCGATGACCGCGCCGGCGCGGCGGTCGGCCCGGCTCAGGAAGCCCTCGACCAGGGTGTTCGCGGCGTCGTGGCCCTTGATGCCGACGCTGCGCATCCGCACCAGCTGCTTCATGCGCGCCTGCTTCTCGACCACCTCCTGCGGCCGCGCCTGCGGCGCCCACTGGAAGGGGGTGAGGGGCTTGGGCACGAAGGTCGAGGCCGAGGCCGTCACCCGCCCCGGCCCGCCGCGGAGCGCCTGCTTGCGCAGCTCGGCGCAGCGCTCGGCCATGTGCACGATGCCGTCGACGTCCTCCTCCCGCTCGCCGGGGATGCCGATCATGAAGTAGAGCTTGATGCCGGTGAAGCCGGCGCGCCAGGCTTGCTCCACCCCGGTGTAGAGGTCCTGGTCGGCGATCCCCTTGTTGACCAGCCGGCGCAGGCGGTCGGTCGCCACCTCCGGCGCCAGGGTGAGGCCCTGCTTGCGGGCGTCGGCCAGCCGTTGGGGCAGCTCCTCGACCTGTTGGTCGACGCGCAGGGAGGGCATCGCGATCCGCACCCGCTGCGGCCGCAGCTCCGGGACCAGGGCGTCGAGGATGCCCACCAGGTCAGGGTGGTCGCTGGAGCTGAGGGAGGTCAGGCCGACCTCGTTGAGGCCGGTGTTGAGGTAGCTCTGCTGCGCGATCTCGAGCACCTTGGCGGCGCTGCGGAAGCGCTGCGGCCGCTTCTCCATGCCGGCCTGGCAGAATCGGCAGCCCTGCACGCAGCCGCGCATGATCTCGATCGTGATGCGGTCGTGGATGGTGCGCACGAAGGGCACCACCGGCGCGGTCGGGAAGGGCGCGTTCTCGAGGTCGTAGACCACCGCCCGGCGCGGCGTGCGGGCGCCGGCCAACGGCACCATCGCAGCCAGGGCCGGCCCCTCGTACTCCGGCTTCCACTGCGCCGGCCAGTAGAGCCAAGGGCAGCGCTCGACCAGGGCGGCCAGCAGGCTGGCGCGGTCCGGGTGGCGGCCGCGCTCGTCCTCGAGCACGCGGCTGAATTCCACCACCGCCTCCTCGCCGTCGCCGAGCAGGAAGAGGTCGACGAAATCGGCCAGCGGCTCGGGGTTGAGCACCCCGGCGCCTCCGGCGACCACCAGCGGATGCTCCAGGCCGCGCTCCTCGCTGCGAAGCGGCACCCCGCCGAGGTCGAGGCAGGTGAGCAGGTTGGTGTAGGTCAGCTCGCTCTGCAGGGTGAAGCCGAGCACGTCCAGTTCGGCGAGCGGAGAGCGGGTCTCGAGGGTCGTGAGCGGCCAGGCGCGGTCTCGCAGGGCCTGCTCGAGGTCGGTCCAGGGGGCGAAGCAGCGCTCGGCCGAGATCCCGGGCTGCTCGTTGAGCACGTGGTAGAGGATCTTCAGACCGAGGTGGGCCATGCCGACCTCGTAGGCGTCCGGGTAGAGCAGGGCCCAGCGCACCGCCGTCGCCGCCGGGTCCTTGACCACCTGGTTGACCTCGCCGCCCACGTAGCGCCCGGGCTGCTGGACCTCGGGCAGCAGGGCCTGGTACTCCAGCTCGGTGAAGGGGGCGGGGCGGGCCATGACCCCACAGGATAGGACATGGGGCGCCCGGTTCCCGCCGGTCCCGGATCCGGCCGCTTGACCGGCACCGGCCCTGGCCTAGAATGCGGGGCCGCAGTTGGCCAGCCAACCGCCCATGAGCCTCACCTTGCCCCAGCGCTTGCAGCGTGTGATCGAAGGCAGCTTCGAGAACACCGTCCTTCTCCAGAAGCGGGTCCGTCAGGTCGTCCGCGGCGACGCCCCGCTGTTCGACGCCGAGCTCGAGAAGATCGACAACCCGATCGAGATCGCCCTGATCGAGATGGAGCGCGGTCTGATCGGCCTGGTCCCGGACGAGGACGAGGAAGAGCGCCCGACGCTGGCCTGAGCCGGCCGTCCGGGCCTTCCCCAGGGATCAGGATTCCCGCGCCAGGAGCTGCCGGAGGCACTCCTGGAGCGTCTGCCGTAAGGCCACGAAGCCCTCGTAGTGGCAGGTCAGGCAGGGCTTCTGCCCCTGCTGGTTGCAGATGTCCCGCGCGCGCCGCGTGAAGGTGGTGCGGTTCC
Source organism: uncultured Planctomycetales bacterium (assembly GCA_964643675.1). GTDB lineage: Bacteria > Planctomycetota > UBA1135 > UBA1135 > UBA1135 > J029. Next base: position 2,673 of record CAZXTO010000231.1, on the reverse strand, counting down.
AGTGGAGGACGACCAGGGCGTCGTAATTGCGGTCCATGTCCCGGGCGAGGTGGTCGATCTCCTTGTGCCAGGAGGTGTACTCCGCCATCCGCCAGCGGCCGCGAATCCCGAGCACCTCGACGTACTCCTCGAACTTGTCCTGGTGCCGGTGCTGCGGTTCGCCGCCGCCGACGACGAGGACCCGGAACGGCGCCTGGCCGGCTTGCTCGCGGGCCGCGAGCACCGCGGCGAGCTGGTTCTCCTCCTGGGTGAGGGGGCGGTCGCGGAAGGAGGGCAGCTCCTCCTCGACGACCTTGGAGAAGCGGTCGTGGTCCTCGAGGCAGGCGCGCAGGTCGTCGCGCTCCTCAGAGATGATGCCGAACTTCTGTTCGAGCACGTGGAGCCGAGAGCTGGCCTCCTCCGCGTCCCGGATCAGGTGGAGCTCCCGGTCCGAGGGGGACTCCGACTCCTTGAGGCGCTTCTTGGCCTCGGTGGCCCGGGTCTCGGCGTCGGTGGCGCGGCTGCGGCAATCGGTCAGCTCCTCGCGCAGCGCCTCGCGGCGGTGGTGCTCGCGCCCGAGCTCGTCCTGGAGCCGCGCGATCTCGCGGTTGCTGACCTTGAGCCGGTCCTGGAGCCCGTGCTTGTCCTGCTCGAGCTTGCGCACTCGCTCGCGGGCCGCCTTGTCCGCCTTGGCGGCCTTGGCCGGAGGCGCGGCGGGGGCGGGCGTGGCCGCGGTCGGCTCCGGTTCGAGCAGCTCCGCCCAGGCCTCGATGCGGGCCTCGGCCAGCTCCCAGCCAGCCTGTTCGGGGCTGCAGAGGTCGCGCCGCAGCTCGGCCCGGAGCGCGGCGGGGCGCAGGGACTGGTGGAGTCCGTCCTCGAACATCGCTTCCGGCAGGGCCGGGGACTCCGGGAGTTCGTCGAGCAGGGCGTCGACGACCTGGCGGCGGAATTTTGGCTGTTGGACGAGCCCGTCGGCGACCACTGCGCCGGCCTCGGCGGCGCCGCTCCGGCGGCGACCGGCGGCCTTGCCCAGTTGCTCCAGCCGGGCCGCCGGGAGCAGGGTGCGCAGGGCCCGGGCCAGGCCGGGCAGGGACCGCCCGAGATAGAGAAGCGCCGACTCGAGCTGTTCGGCGTGTTCTCGCGAAGGCCCTTGCATGACAAGAGGTTAGCATATTGCCCCGCCATCGCCGACAGCGCCGCGCGCGACTGGAGAATCCCTTGTTCGAAGCCAAAACGATCATCGAGCCCTTCCGCGTGAAGGTGGTGGAGCCCTTGCCCCAGCCGCCCCGCGCCGAGCGGGCCCGGGCCCTGCAGGCGGCCCGCTACAACCTGTTCTCGGTGCCCGCCGAAGACGTCACCATCGACCTCATGACCGACTCCGGAACCTCGGCCATGAGCCAGGAGCAGTGGGCGGCCATGATGCGCGGGGACGAGTCCTACGCCGGCGCGCGCAGCTTCTTCCGCTTCCGCGAGGCGGTCGAGGAGCTGACCGGGATGAAGCACATCATCCCGGTCCACCAGGGGCGCGCGGCCGAGAAGATCCTGTTCACGATCACCGGCGGCGAGGGCAAGGCGGTGCCCGCCAACACCCACTTCGACACCACCCGCGCGAACGTGGAGCACAGCGGCGCCGAGGCCGTCGACCTGGTGATCGAGGAGGGCCGGCACCCCGAGACCGAGCACCCCTTCAAGGGCAACGTCGATACGGCGGCGCTGGACGCTTACCTGAGCGCCAACCGCGAACGCGTCCCCCTGGTGGTGGTCACGATCACCAACAACAGCGGCGGCGGCCAGCCGGTCTCGCTCGAGAACCTGCGCGCGACCCGCGCGGTCTGCGACAAGCACGGACTGCCGTTGTTCCTCGACTGCGCCCGCTTCGCCGAGAACGCCTGGTTCATCAAGATGCGCGAGCCCGGCCAGCAGGACCGCAGCGCGCGCGAGATCGCCCAGGAGATGTTCCGCCTCGCCGACGGCGCCTGGATGTCCTCGAAGAAGGACGCCTTCGGCAACATCGGCGGCTTCCTGGCGATGAACCACGACGAGATCGCCGCCGAGTGCCGCAACCTGCTGATCCTGACCGAGGGCTTCCCGACCTACGGCGGCCTCGCCGGCCGCGACCTCGAGGCCCTGGCGGTCGGCTTGCACGAGGTGCTCGACGAGCACTACCTCGAGTACCGCATCCGCTCCACCGCCTACGTCTGGGAGCACCTCGACGCTCTCGGCGTGCCGCTGCTGCGACCCGCCGGCGGCCACGCGGTCTACATCGACGCCCGCGGCTTCCTGCCGCACGTGCCGCCGGCGGAGCTGCCGGGGCAGACCGTCTCGGTGGCGCTGTTCCTCGAGGGCGGCATCCGCTCGGTGGAGATCGGCACGGTCATGTTCGGCCGCACCCGCGAGGACGGCAGCCAGGAGCCCGGGGTCATGGACTTGGTGCGGCTGGCGATCCCGCGGCGGGTCTACACCCAATCGCACATGGATTATGTGTGCGAGGCGGTGGCCTACGTGTTCGAGCGCCGCGACCGCTACCGCGGCTTCCGCATCGCCGAGGAGCCGCGCGAGCTGCGCCACTTCACCTGTTCCTTCGAGCCGCTCGGCTGGGACCACCTGGATGTATGCAGCTGGTATCCGCCCCCCTCGCCCGCTCTCGCGCCGCCGGCGCCGCCCTGCTGGCCGCAGCGGCCGCCCTGGCCGGCT
>CAZXTO010000230.1:0-5917 GCA_964643675.1 uncultured Planctomycetales bacterium | reverse complement strand
GCCGCCCCCGCCGCCGTCAGCGCCGCCGAGGTCCGGGCCAGGAACTGCCGCCGCTGCGGATCCGGCGGCCCACCGCCGCGTCGCGCGACCAGCGCGGTCAGCAGCCGGACGCCCAGGCCGATCACCACCAGGTAGTGGAGCGCGCCCATCCACGTGTAGACGGTCCAGGTCCACGGGCCCAGCGCGTCGCGGCCGTGCCGCCACGCCAGCGGGATCACCAGCGGGATCGCCGCGGTCAGCCCGACCATGAGCAAGCTCAGGCCCAGGCTCCATGGCCGCGGCAGGCGCGCAGCCCGGACCGTCAGCGCCCAGGCGAGGGCGCAGCCGGCGGCGAGGACCAGGGTGGCGACGAGCAGGAACATGGGGAGGGGACGGCGCCGCAAACAGAGGCGGGCCCGGGATCCTGCGATCTCGGGCCCGCGTGGGGGAGGCCTCGTCCAGAATTAATAGACGTCTGACCCCGAATTAGGCGTTCTTGAGCTCCTCGATCACGCCTTGGACGAACTCCTTGCCGTCGCCGAAGCACATGAAGCAGTTGTCGCGCTCGAAGAGGGGGTTCTTGATGCCCGCGTAACCCGGACTCAGCGAACGCTTGATCATGTGCACCGAGCGCGCCTCGTGGGTGTGCAGGATCGGCATGCCGGCGATCTTGGAGTTGGGGTCCTCGATCGCGGCCGGGTTCACGACGTCGTTGGCGCCGACGATGATCGCCACGTCGGTCTCCTTGAACTCGGAGTTGATGTCCTCGGTCGGGAACAGCTGCTCGTGCGGCACGTCGGCCTCGGCCAGCAGCACGTTCATGTGGCCGGGCATCCGCCCCGCCACCGAGTGCACCGCGTAGGCCACCTCGCAGCCGCGCGCCTGCAGCACGTCGCCGAGCTCCTTGACCACGTGCTGCGCCTGCGACACCGCCATGCCGTAGCCCGGCACGAAGATGACCTTGTCGGCCAGCTGCAGGTCGGCCGCCGCGTCTTCGGGCGAGTACGAGCGGATGTTGGAGTAGTCGCGCGCGTCATCGTCGACGCTGTCGCCGCCGAAGCCGCCCACCAGCACGTGCAGCAAGGTGCGGTTCATGCCCTTGCACATCTGGTCGGTCAGGATCAGTCCCGAAGCGCCCACCAGCGCGCCGGCCACGATCAGCAGCGAGTTGCCGATCACGAAGCCGGCCATGCTCGCGGCGATGCCGGAGTAGCTGTTCAGCAGCGAGATCACCACCGGCATGTCGGCGCCGCCGATCGGCAGCACCAGCAGCACGCCGAGCACGGCGGCCACGCCGGCCAGCGCCAGCATCCACCAGGCGGCCCAGCCGCCCTCGGCGCCCCAGCCGCCGAGGTAGCCGAGGACCAAGGCCAGGGCGATGCAGCCCAGCGTGATCAGGTGACGGGCCGGCAGCATCTTGTCGCCGACCTTGCCGGCGAGCTTGCCCATCGCCACCACCGAGCCGGTCAGGGTGACGCCGCCGATCAGGATCGACAGGATCACGGCGATGACCCAGACCACCGGCCCGGTCAGGCCGAGGCCCTCGCCCTGCGCCGGCACCAGGCCATCGAACAGGGAGATCGTCTCGCCGCCGACGACCTGGGTCGGGCTGAGGTACTCGCCCCAGAACACCGACAGGGCCACCAGCAGCGAAGCGGCGCCGCCGAAGCCGTTGAACAGCGCCACCATCTCCGGCATCCCGGTCATCTCGACCTTCTTCGCCATGTAGGTGCCGATGCCGCCGCCGATCACGATGCCGGCGATGATGTAGCCCCAGCTCAGCGTGATCCCGCCCTCGGGCGAGGCCAGGGTGGTGATGATCGCCAGCAGCATGCCGACGCTGGCGGTCGCGTTGCCGCGCCGGGCGGTGCTCACCTTCGACAGCTGCTTGATCCCGAGGATGAACAGCGCCGTGGCCAGCAGGTAGAGGAGCTTGGTGAAGTCGAAGTCGTTCATTCTTCTTTCCCCCCTACTTCTTCTTCTTGCCGCCGAACATGGCCAGCATCCGGTCGGTGACCAGGAAGCCGCCGAAGACGTTGATCGAGGCGGTGATGATCGCCACGAAGCCGAGCACCTGGGCCAGGAAGCCGTAGTCGGCCTGGGCGCAGGTGAGCGCGCCGACGATGGTGATGCCGGAGATCGCGTTGGCGCCGGACATCAGCGGCGTGTGCAGCTTCTGCGGCACCTTGGCGATGATCTCGAAGCCGACGAAGATCGCCAGCATGAACACGAACAGGAACAGGATCAGGAGCATCACTCGCCTCCTTGCTGCTTCAGGGCCTCGGCGGTCATGGCGTGCCGGACCTCGCCGGCGTGCACCGCGATCGAACCGTCGGTGATCTCGTCCTCGAAGTCGAGGCGGAGCTCGTTGTTCTCGTTCTCCTTGTCCGGCACCAGGTGCTTGACGACGTCGAGCACGTTGCGGGCGTAGAGCTGGCTGGCGTGCACCGCCACCGTGGCCGGCAGGTTCGGGTGGCCGAGGATCTGGACCCCGTGCACCACCGTGTCCTCGCCGCAGCTCGAGACCGCGCAGTTCCCGCCCTGGCTGACCGCCATGTCGACGATCACCGAGCCGGGCCGCATCGACTTCACCATGTCCTCGGTGATCAGCACCGGCGCCTTGCGGCCGGGGATCAGCGCGGTGGTGATGAGGACGTCGGCCTCGGCGACGTGCCTGGCCACGGCTTCGGCCTGGCGCTTCTTGTAGTCCTCGGAGGCCTCCTTGGCGTAGACGCTCGGCTCGGTCTGGCCGTCGTCGGGCGCGACCTCGATGAACTTGCCGCCGAGCGACTCGACCTGCTCCTTGACCTCGGGCCGGATGTCGGTCGCCCACACCACCGCGCCGAGGCGCTTGGCGGTGGCGATGGCCTGCAGGCCGGCGACGCCGACGCCGAAGATCACGACCTTGGCCGGCTTCACCGTGCCCGCCGCGGTCATCAGCAGCGGGAAGTACTTCGGCAGCGCCGCGGCCGCCTGCAGCACGGCCTTGTAGCCGCCGATGTTGGCCTGCGAGCTGAGCGCGTCCATGGTCTGGGCCTTGGTCGTGCGGGGCACCAGCTCCATCACGAAGGCGGTGGCGCCGCCGTCGCGCAGGGCCGTGACCTGGTCCAGGTTCTGGGTGGGCGCCAGGTGCGAGATCAGCACGGTGCCGCGTTTGATGCGGCCGGCCTCCTCGACGGTGGGCACAGCCACCTTCAGCACGAGGTCGGCCTGGTCGTAGCCTTCGCCGGCGTCGACCAACCGCGCCCCCGACTCAGCAAATTGCTCGTCGGAGATCGAGGAGGTCGTGCCCGCGCCGCGCTCGACCAGGAGATCGAGACCCTGCTTGGCCATCTTGGCCACGGTCTCGGGCGTTGCGGCCACGCGGGTCTCCCCGGCGGCACACTCCTTGGGTACGAAGACGATCGTCATGGGTGGTTTGGGGCGGGAGTGGAACGGAGACCATACCGCGAACGAGAGGACGCTCAGGCAATCTCCGCCGTCGAGACGATGGGAGTGGACCGAAGCCCTAAACCCCAGCCGCGCCGCGGAAAAGGGAAGGGGAGTGGATATCCTGCCGCGGTGCGTTTCGAGGTCCTGGAACACCCCGACTTGGCCGGCTACGCCCTGCTGGATTCCGGCGGCGGCGAGAAGCTGGAGCGCTTCGGGGACTGGACCCTGCGCCGACCCGACCCCCAGGCCTTGTGGTCGCCGAGGCTCGGACCCCAAGACTGGGCCCAGGCCTCGTTGAGCTTCGAGCGGCAGTCGGATCGCGGCGGGAGCTGGCGTCCGGGGCCGGAGCCGCCGCCGGAGAGCTGGGAGCTGCCCCTGGAGCTGCCGGACCTTCCCGGGGGCTGCCGGGTGCAGATCCAGCCCACCCCCTTCAAGCACGTCGGCCTGTTCCCCGAGCAGGCGGCCAACTGGCAGTGGGTGGAGCAGCGCCGGGGCGAGCTGGTCGCCAGCCTGCCCGCCGAGGAGCCGCCTCGGCTGCTCAACCTGTTCGGCTACACCGGCGCCGCCACCTTGCTGGCGGCCCGCGCCGGCTGGGCCGTGACCCACGTCGACGCCTCCCGCACCAGCCTCGACTGGGCCGCCGCCAACGCCCAGCGCTCCGGCCTGGCCGAGGACGCGGTGCGCTGGATCCTCGAGGACGCCGCCAAGTTCGCCGGCCGCGAGCAGCGGCGCGGCCGGCGCTACCACGGGGTGCTGCTCGACCCGCCTGCCTACGGCCGCGGCCCGAAGGGGGAGAAGTGGCACTTCAGCGTCGGCATCGCCCCTCTGCTCCAGACCTGCCGCGAGCTGCTCGAGCCCGACGCGCCCTCCTTCCTGCTGCTGTCGGCCTACGCCATCGACTACAGCCCGCTGGCCTTCCACAACCTGATGGCCGGCTGGGGCGGCCGGGCCGAGGTGGCCCAGCTGGCCCTGCCCGAGCAGGGCTCCCCGCGCCTGCTTCCCTGCGGTTTCGTGGCCCGCTGGCGCCAGGCCGCTCCCTGATTCCCGGTCCCGCCCGCCGAGCCGTGCAGCCCCTCCTGATCGACAACCACCTGCTGGCGGTCGCCAAGGCGGCCGGCGAGCCGGTCCAGGAGGACGCCAGCGGCGACCAATCCCTGCAGCAGCGTTGGCAGGCCTGGCTGAAGCGGGAGTTCCACAAGCCCGGGAACGTGTTCCTGGGCATCGTCCACCGCTTGGACCGCCCCGTGAGCGGCGTGCTGCTGTTCGCCCGCACCAGCAAGGCCGCCGGTCGCCTGGCCGACGCCTGGCGCCGCGGCGTGGTGCGGAAGAGCTACTGGGGGGTGGGGGAGCTGGCCCCTGGCGCCGAGCTGCCGGGGGAGCAGGGCGAACTCGAGCAGTGGCTGCTCAAGGACCGCGAGCGCAACCAGGTGCGGCCGGTCGCTCCTGGCACCCCGGGTGCGAAGCTGGCCACCACCCGCTGGCGCCTGCTCGGTCGCCGGAACCGCCGCCTGGCGCTGGAGTTGGAGCCGGTCACCGGCCGCTCCCACCAGCTGCGGGTGGCCTGCGCCGGGCTCGGCGCCCCGCTGCTCGGGGACCGCAAGTACGGCGGCGCCGGCTCCCTGGCGGCCGGCCGGGCGGTCGCCCTGCACGCCCGCAGGCTGGAATTCCCGCACCCGGTCCGGGAGGAGCGGATCGCGCTCCAGGCGCCGCTGCCGGGACATTTCCCGGCCGGCTTGTTCCCGGATTGAGCACGGAAACGCCCTCAACCCCTTGTTTCGGTCGGCTGGTGGAGTATTCAGCGCAATGAAGAGCCCTCTCTTTGCCTGGATCGTCTGCGCCGCGCTGACCCTGCCCGCTTGCTTCGGCGAGAAGGACTCGGCGGTCTCCGCCGACGCGACGGTCACCACCGACGCGGCCCTCACCGCAGCCGGTGCCCCCTCCGCCGAGGCCGGCTGCACCGAGCAGCACGCCGACGGCGCCTCCTGCGCGGGTGAATCCGCCGGCGCTGCCTGCGGCGAGAAGATGGCTGCCGGCGGCTGCGGCGGCTGCGCCCAGGCCGGCGGCGAAGGCGGCTGCGCCATGAAGGCCGGCGCCCCCGCCGCGGCTGCGCCTGCCGCCGACGACCACGAGCACGCCGAAGGCGAAGCGGGCTGCTCCGGCGAGGAGGTCTGCGCCTCCCAGGTCCTGGCCATGGCCAAGCAGGCCGACGTGGTGGTCACCGAGGCCGCCTCCGCCCCGCCGCCGCCGGCCCCGGCCGACGAGACCGCCTACGGCGCCGCCCTCAGCCTCGACACCATCACCCCGATCTCGGCGCTGATGGCCGACTGGGACGCCTACGAAGGCAAGACCGTGCAGGTGCGCGGCACCGTGGTCGGCGTCTGCGCCCACCGCGGCTGCTGGATGGACATCGCCGGCACCGAGGACTTCCAGAAGATCCGCTTCAAGGTCAACGACGGCGACATGGTGTTCCCGATCACCGACAAGGGCCGCACCGCCACCGCCGAGG
>CAZXTO010000229.1:0-5920 GCA_964643675.1 uncultured Planctomycetales bacterium | reverse complement strand
GGCCTCGGCCGGGGCGCCGTTTTTCTTGGCCTCCGGAAGGCACGGGAATCCGCCCTCTTGTGGCCCTAGGGGACAAGGAGACGCCAGGGATGGGGGCAGGGCGACCGAACTCCCGCCAAGGACGAGACTTGAGCAAAAAAAGGGTCAAGCCGATGGATTTCCATCGTTATAGCCCTAGACTGAATTAGTCGATCTCAAGGGGGAAGACCGAAATGCTTACGACTGCTTTGCTGCTCGCCTGGGCGACCTCGGGGGAGGTCCTGCCCGCTGCAGACCTGTCCACTCCGGTGGAGTGGCTCCAGGACCAGGTTGAAATCGACAAGGCCAAGGTCCGCTACGGCAACCTGGCCGACTTCGACGCCGAGAAGGGGCACAAGGTCGCCACCGTCCGCTCGAAGGACGTGTACAAGCAGATCCCGGCCTACCAGACCATCGTCAAGGAAGGCATCGAGAAGGGCACCGCGCGCTGGAACCAGCTCATGAAGGAGGCCACCGCGCAGTTCAAGAAGGCCCTGAAGGCGGTCGCCACCTCCGGCAGCTACGTCCTCATTGTCGAAGAGGGCGCGATCACCGGCTACGACAAGACCACCGACGCCACCACCGACATCATCGACGCCCTGTAGGACCGGTTCCGCCGGTTCGCGCGCGGTTGACTCCCCCCCTTCGCCGTCCGGTCCTCTGCCTCGCGCCGCTGCTGCTGGCGCTGCTGCCGGCCTGCGCCCAGATCGAGGCCGGCGACGCTCCCGGCCCCGGCCCTGCTCCTGGGGGAGCCGAGCTGCAGGAGCCGGTCGCTGCGGCGCTCCCGACCTCCCTGGAGGAGCGCTACCCCTACGTGCGCTTCCTGCGCCAGGGGGAGGACTACTACACCGCGATCCTGACCGCCCCGGTCGGCTTCGGCGCCCAGATGGAGCCCCAGCTGCGGGAATTCTGCAACTGCTTGCGTGGGGAGAACCCGACCGCGGAGCTCCAGACCCTCGCCTCAGGGGGCTCCGCCTTCGGCGGCAACCCCAAGGGCGACAGCGGCGCTGGCGCCGGCACGGGGGTGATGAAGGCCACCGAGGACCTGCTGCTGGCCCGAGGGAACCGTCAGGACCTCGAGGAGATCCTGACCTTCATCGATCTCTTCTACAACGGCGGTCCGCAGATCGAGATCCAGGCCGAGATCTTCGAGGTCATCGATACCGACGAGTTCGAACGCGGCGTTGGGCCCGCCGCCGGCGCCTTGATCAGCAACACCGGGACCATCGACGTTGATGGCAGCGGACCCTTCTTCCGCGGCATGGGCGGTGGATTCCCGTCCGCCAGCGATCCCCAGTACAACAGTGGCGGCCCAGGCGGGGTCTTCTCGCTGGCCTTCGTCGATGACGACATCCGGGTCGAGGCCTTCCTCCAGTTGCTGCGCACGACCGAGGGGGTGGACGTGGTCTCCCGGCCGCGCGTGGTGGTCCGCAACGGTGTCCCGGCCAAGCTGATCTCCCAGGAGGAGATCCCTTACCTCAAGCCGGGCAGCATCACGGGTCAAGGCATCACCCAGGTCACGGTGGCCGACAAGAAGGCCGGGGTGGAGCTCTACGTCCAACCCATCCTGCTGGGAGGGGATACGGTCCACATGGTGGTGAACGCCAAGGCCAGCCGCATCGGACGAACCACCTTCGTCGGCACCGACACCAACGGGGATCCGCTGTTCGTGCCCTCGCTGAACACGCGTGAGGCGACCACTTCGATCACGGTCCGCAGCGGCCAGAAGGTCGTCATCGGCGGCCTGCGGCTGCGCGAGCTCCGCGACAAGAAGTCGAAGGTCCCGGTGCTCGGAGACATTCCCTTCCTGGGCTGGCTGTTCTCCTCTCGCGAGGAGTCCGAGGTCGACACCGAGGTGATCTTCGTGATCACCCCGCTGGTCAAGACCCGGGCGCCGTCGATCTCGCCCTTCTCCCAGGACATCTTCGACCCCTTCGACGAGATCGAGGGCTGAGCCGGCGGGAAGGAAACCGCCCCCGGCGGCGTCCTATACTCGTTGCCGATGATCCGCCGACCCGGAGCAGCCGCCGATCCCCGCGCCCGCGGCGTGGTGCTGATCTTGACGCTGTTCGTGATCCTGATCACGTACGCGCTGGTGGCGCAGCTCACCCTGGGCACCTCGGTGGCCTCCCAGACCACCCGCAACGCCGCCCTCCGGATCCAGATGCGCGCCGCCTGCACCAGCGCGGCCCAGCAGATCCTCGACACCCTGACCGATGACGCCGCCGGCGGCCTGGGCGGCGCCGCCGAGGAGATGGCCGGCGCCGCGGGCGAGGGCTTCGGCGGCCTCGACGGCATGAGCGGTTCGGGCGGCGGCGACCTCGGCGGCGAGGGCGAAGAGGGTGAGGAAGGCGAGGAGAGCAACGACGCCGACACCTTCGAGGACGCCTGGGCCCGGACCATGCGCATCATGATGGGGGAGATCGAGATCTTCGCCTTCGTGCAGGACGAGAACGCCAAGTTCAACCTGCTGCTGATGCTGTCCGAGGACGAGGAGATCGCCGGCCCCGCCCAGGACCGCTGCGCCAACATCCTCGACCGGCTGCGCACCGAGTTCGACGACGACCTCGACATCAGCGAAGCCAACATGATCCGCGACGAGATCATCGCCTGGCTGGAGGGGCGCGACCGCGACGAGGACTACCCGCGGCCGCTGCGCCACTCCACCCCCGAGGACGCCGACTACGTGCTGCCCTACGCCCTCGAGGAGCTGATGGTGCTCGAACGCGTCGGCCCCGAGCTCTACTACGACCAGGTCCGCCCCGACGAGCAGTACGCGCCCGGCCTGGAGTCGGTGTTCACCGTCTCCACCTCGGTCAGCCTGGAGCCGCCCGACCAGGGCGAGCTCGACGGCGAAGGCGGCGAGGGCGAAGCCGGGGAAGAGGGGGCGGCCTCGGCCGCCGAGAGGGCGGCCGCCGAGCTCGGCTCCTCCGCCGGCGGCGGCGAGGAAGGGCTCGAGGGTGAGGAGGGCCTGGCCATGCCGGTCAGCGGCGGCCTGCTCGGCGCAGCCGAGGGCGAACCCCTGCTGGGGACCAAGATCAACCTCAACACCGCGGCGCGCCCGGTGATCGAGGGCATGTTCCTGGACAGCGAGTTCCCGCCCGACCTGGTCGAGGAGATCCTCGAGTACCGCAACGAGGTCGACGAGGAGGCGCTCGAGGAGCGCGAGAACGAGGAGTACGACCAGGACCTGGCCGAGCTGGAGCGGTCCTTCTACGGCGAGGAGGAGGCCGAGCCGAGGCTGGTCTTCGGCTCGCTCGATGACCTGGAGAAGCTGGAGAGCTTCCAGGGCATGGAGTCGACCCTCCAGCAGGAGTTCCGCGATCTGGTCGAGGTCAAGTCCGACGTCTTCTCGGTCTACCTGTTCGCGCGGGTGGCGCCGCCCGAGTGGATCCAGGAGCGACGCTACCAGGAGCCCCCCGGCCAGGTCCTGAGGCTGCGGGCGGTGTTCTGGCGCCGCATGACCGATGACGGGGCCAAGTTCATCCCGATCCAGCCCTGGCACGAGGTGCCCTTCATGCGCTGGCGGGTGCCGGACTACCCGGACCGGCTGCCGGTCTACGAGCCGCCGACCTACGACTGAGCCTCGGCCGCGAGCCGGGCCAGGTCGCGGCGGATGCGCCGCCAACCCGGCGGCAGCTCCAGCTGGGCCAGCAGGCGGAGGAGCAGGCGGGCCTCCGCCCGCAGCTCCGGGGAGCCGCCGCCGGGAGCGGCGGCTTCGAGGGCGGCGCGGCTGAACAGGCGGCTGCAGCGCCGGCGCAGGTCGACCCAGAAGCCGCGCCCGGCCAGGGCGCGAGCCAGGCCGGTGGCCACCAGGCGGCGCCGTTGCCGACTCCAGCCCAGCCGACGCCACGGGGCGAGGCCGTCGCCGTCGCGGCTGCTCAGGAGCTGCAGCCAAGGCTGGGCCCAAGGCGGCAGCTCGGGCTCCGCCCCGGTCGGTCGCGCCTCGGGTTCGCGCGCCAGCGGCAGCGCCGCCCGCCGGGCGGGCAACTCCCATTCGAGATAGAGGGCCCGACGCAGGGCCGGGCGCCAGTCGCGGCCGGCGTCCAGCTCCAGCCAGAGCTGTCCCAGGCAGCGCTCGAGCACCTCCTCCGGGGCCAGGCGCCGGGCCAGTCCGCAGCGCCCTTGCCAGGTCACGATCGCCGCCAGCAGAGCGACCCGGTGACGGACCAGGATCTGCGTGGGAGCGATCGCGGCGGAGGCGGACACGCCGCTACCATACGACCTTCCCGGACCCGCGAACCTCCCGAGAACCGCCTCCCGAACCCGAACCAGACAGCTGCTCATGCCGGCCACCGCGATCGTAGGTCTCCAATGGGGAGACGAGGGCAAGGGGAAGATCATCGACGGACTGGCCGCCCAGGCCCAGGTCGTGGTGCGCTACGCCGGCGGCAACAACGCCGGCCACACCGTCATCGTCGGCGGGGAGAAGTACGTGCTGCACCTGATCCCGGGCGGGATCCTGCACGAGGGCACCCTCAACCTGATCGGCCGCGGCGTGGTGGTCGACCTGGCCGAGTTGGCGAAGGAGGTCGACGGCCTCGAGGCCCGCGGGGTGCCGGTCGAGGAGCGGCTGCGCATCGACGGCCGCGCCCACGTGATCTTCCCGTACCACCGCCACATCGACCGCTGCGTCGAGGTCTGGCGCGGCGAAGGGCGCATCGGCACCACCGGCCGCGGCATCGGCCCGACCTACGCCGACAAGGTCGCGCGCACCGGCATCCGGGTGGCCGACATCCTGCGCCCGGAGCTGTTCGAGCAGCGGCTGCACGCGGCGCTGGCCGAGAAGGCGGCCCTGATCGCCAAGGTCTACGGCCAGGAGCCGGAGGACGACGCCGAGCTGTTCGAGCAGTCGCGCGCCCTGGCCGAGCGCTTCCGCCCGCTGATCGTGGACGGCGGCACCTTGCTCAGCGCCGCCCGCCGCGAGGGCAAGCAGATCCTGTTCGAGGGCGCCCAGGGCTCGATGCTCGACCTCGACGCCGGCACCTACCCCTACGTCACCTCCTCCTGGACCGGGGTCTGGGGCATCGGCGGCGGCGCCGGTTACCCGCCGCGCGCGATCGACCGCGCGCTGGCGGTGTCCAAGGCCTACTGCACCCGCGTCGGCGAGGGCCCCTTCCCGAGCGAGCTGCTCGACCAGACCGGCGAGGACCTGCGCAAGGCCGGCAACGAGTACGGCGCCACCACCGGCCGCCCGCGCCGCTGCGGCTGGTTCGACCTGGTCGCGGCCCGCTACGCCGCCGAGCTGAACGGCCTCGACGGCCTCATGCTGACCAACCTCGACGTGCTGAGCGGCTTCGACCCGATCCGGGTCGCGGTCGGCTACCAGCTCGACGGCGAGCACCTGCCGGGCTTCCCGGCCGAGATCGACTTGCTGGAGCAGTTGGAGCCGGTGTGGGAGGAGCTGCCGGGCTGGCAGGAGGACATCACCGCCGTCCAGCGCTTCGAGGACCTGCCGAAGAACGCCCAGGACTACCTGCGCTTCCTCGAGCGCGGCATGGAGGTCCCGATCGAGCGGGTCTCGGTCGGCCCCGGCCGCGAGCAGATGTTCGTCGGTGAGAACGGCCGCGAGGACCTGTGGACCAGCTGAAGCCGGAGCCGCCTGTCCCCGCCCACGTCGCCATCATCATGGACGGCAACGGGCGCTGGGCGCGCCGGCACGGCTGGAAGCGCATCCGCGGGCACGAGTCCGGAGTCGAGGCGGTGCGCGACACGGTGGAGGCGGCGGCCGAGTGGGGCATCCGCCACCTCACCCTGTACTCCTTCAGCGTCGAGAACTGGCAGCGGCCGCAGGCCGAGGTCGGTGCGCTGATGACCCTGCTGCGCCGCTTCCTCGTCAAGGAGCGGCCGACCCTGCTCGACAACGGCGTCCGCCTCAAGGCCCTCGGTCGGATCCAGGACC
>CAZXTO010000228.1:0-5934 GCA_964643675.1 uncultured Planctomycetales bacterium | reverse complement strand
CGCGTCCCAGCTGCAGGCTGCCGGTGCCCTGGACGCCGCCGCGCTGCTCTACCACCACGCCCAGACCGGCGACTGGCTGCTCGCACCCTACGAGCTCTACGCGCGCGACTTCGGCCCCTTCCACCCGCCCGGCAGCCCGCAGGCCGGCGAGCCGCTCGACGTCTACGGCCAGGGCGATCCGCTGCAGGGCCTGCTGCGGCAGGGTTCGCGCTGGTCGGTGACCCTGTTCGGCGGCCTCGGCGTGGCCGCGCTCGGCTTCTGGGGCCTGTGGCGCGCGCGGCGCCGCGACGGCGGCAGCGCGCTGCTGCTGGCGGTGCTGCTGCCGGTGGCCTACGCCTTCCATTGGTATCCGGGCCACTGGGCCTACCACGGGCCGCTCTACCTCTACGAGACCCTCGGCCTGCTGCTGATCGGGGCCCTGGCGCTGCTCGACGACGCCCCGCCGGCCTGGCGCCGGGCGCTGCCGCTGGCGGCGGTGGTCGCCGGCCCGGTGCTGTTCCTGTTCCGCTTCTCCCTGGCCGAGGAGCAGGCCCAGCTGCGCGACCGGCCGCAGGCCGCCGCGGTCGAGGCCCCGGCCGGCGCCGTGATCCTGATCCCGCGGCCGCCGCTGGCGGTGGACCCGGGCAAGATCTACCGGCCGAGCCTGCCGCCCTACGCCGAAGGCCAGACCGTGTTCCTGCGCGAGCTGCGCACGCCGCAGAAGACCTTGGACGCGATCGAGCAGCTCGGCCTGTCCGGGCGGCCAGTGTTCCGCTACCTGCCCGGCGATCTGCCCGAGTTCGACCGCCTGCAGCCTTACCGGCCCTGAGCGCCGCCACCTCCCGCTGCCCACCCATGCGCCACGACCTGCTCCGTTCCTTCCTGCTGCCGCTGCTCCTGCTCGGCGCCGCCGCCTGCCAGGCCGGCGGCCCCCCGGCGGACTTCCACTACCGCAGCCAGTCCGCCTGGCTCGACGCCCATCCGCGCAGCGGCGAGGCCGGCGAGAGCGAGACCTGGCGTTCGCCGGCTGCCGATCTCCGCCTGTGGTCGCTGCCCGACGGCGTCCGGCTGCACCTGCACGAGCATCGAGAGGAGTGGCTGACCGTGGTCGACGGCCACGGCCGCCTGCGCGTCGGCCCGGCCGGCGCCGGCCTGGTGGGTGAGGACGAGCTCCAGGCCTACCCGCTCGAGGCCGGCGACTGCTTCCTGATCCCGCGCGGCACCGCGCACGCCCTGGACGGTTCGATCACGATCCAGGTCCTGTTCAGCCCGCCGCAGCCGGAGGACGGCTTCGACGTGGTGTTCCCCAAGTCGTGAGTCCGCGCGACGCTTCAGCCAGAAAGCCTGTCCTCATTCCGACCTGGCGGCGTTGAGGACCTCCATGGAACAGGGAGAACCCAGCCTCTCGGTCGAGAGCCTGCTCGAGCACACGGGATGGCTCGAGGCGCTGGCCCGTCGCCTGGTCGGGGTCCATGAGGCCGACGACCTCGTCCAGGAGACCTGGGCCCAAGCCATCCGGAGGCCACCGTCGAAGGGAGGCTGGACCCGAGCGTGGCTGGCGCGGGTAGCGGTCCACCTGGCCATCGACCGCTCCCGCCGGTCGGCTCGCAGACGGGCCCGGGAGGCAAGAGCAGCTCAACGGGGAACTCCCCCTCGGAAACCCGAGGAGGTCCTCGAACAGGCGGAGCTGCAGGCTCTCCTCGCTGCCGAGGTCCTCCGCTTGCCGTCCTCGATCCGGATGGTCATCCTGCTCCACTTCGTCGAGGGGAGTCCCCCTCAGCAGATCGCGGAGCAACTCAACCTCTCGGTGGGGTCGGTCCGGAAACGGATCCACCGCGGCCTGGAAACCCTGCGGAAGAGCCTCGAACAGCGGTACCGCGGGACGTGGCGGGACGCCTGTTTCCTGTTGATCGGCGGTGCGGATCGAGGGGCGCCGCCTTCCCGCAGCCATCCCAAGGTGCCAGTGCTTGGGGTGGGGGCAGCGGCCAAGCTGATGATGGTCGCTGGAGTGCTGGTTTCGCTCGGTTTGATCCTGGCCTGGGGCTGGCGTGCCGGCTCGGCGGGACCACCGGCGGAGACCGGCGCCCTCGGCGCGAGTCTGGGAAACACGCCCACACGGGCCCCCGCCACCCCGTCCGAGCTCCTGGAGCAACGTGACGCCGCGGGTCCGAGGTCAGTTTCGGCCGAGCTGAGGGCGGACGGTGAGCCGGTCCGGCGGAATGGAGTCCTCTGGACGACCGGCTTCGAAGCGGGTGGACCTCGCTCCCTGGGTTTCCTTTCAGGCCGCTTCCCCTGTCCCGAGGAATGGGAGCTGGATCCCACTCGAGCAGAGTTGCCAGCCTCGGAACGATTCCGGGTGGAGTGGGAGACCGGCCCGAGCGCGAGGGTGAAGGGGCTGGAGTGGGATCAGGGGCCGGAAGGGCCGGTCCTGGTCCTGGACCTCGGGAGGCCATCGCAGCTCCGGATCCAGGCCCTCGACCTGGCAGGGAATCCGGTCGCTGGTGCGCTGGTTCGCATCGGGGATCCCTTCTTCCCGATCACGACCTCGGCGTGGCCCAGGACCGACCAGGGAGGATGGGCGACTCCCTTGGTCTACGGAGACGGGGGACCCATCCGGATCCGAGTGGAAGCGGAGACCTATGCCCACGGTTGGGCAGTGATCGAGCCTGGAGAAGGGGTCGAGGCCCAGGTCTACCTGCCGCGCGTGCTCGCCTGCGCGGCGATCCGGGACCCGCTCCTCCCTTGCCCGTTCCAATTCGGTTTCCGGAGCGATCGGATCCTCTCGATCGGTCGGTCGAACCTGAGCGTCGAGCGGACCCTGGCCAAGCTCGAGCAGAGAGCCGGAGTCCCTCCGGACAAGGAGGTCTGGTGGTTCCTGGTTTCCGAACGGAATGGGAGCTGGGAGGAGGTGGTGATTCAGCTCTACTACGAGGAGGACGGGCCGGTCCGGGACCTCGTGCTGAGGCCACTCGCCTCGCCCGAACTCACGTGGATCGAGCTGCCCCAAGAGGAGGTGGAGCCCCGGCTACCCGTTCGAGTTCATTTCTCACCGCGTGATGCCTTCGGGGAGGAGCCGCCAGCTCTCCTGTCCCTGGTGTTCGAGCCCGCCGAGGGGCCGGGATCTGCTCCGGCCGGAGCGGAGACCGTGGCCCAACGGCGGTCCCGGTTGAGCGGCTTCCAACTCGTTGAGACGGGCCAACGGGTCGCGGACGGGAGTTACCTCTTCCATCTCCCCCCTGGCGACTACACCTTGCACGGTGGAGGGCCGGCCCTCGGCGTGCTCTCCATGCCCGCGTTCCCCTCGGTGGAACTCTCCGCCGCCTTCCCTACCGATGTCGCCGTGGAGGTCGAAGAAGCGACGAGCTATCGGGAAGTGTGTTTCCTGGACTCGGACGGCTTCCCGATCGAGTTCGATGGCAAAATCCGACCCGAGGGACTGGATCCACCGGGTCGATCTCCTTTTCGCATGGATCGCGGACCACAGACCGTCTACCTCACTCCAGGCGATTACCGGGTGTGGGCGATCGAGGAGACCGGGCCGGTCGAGGGATTCGACCTGGTGGTCCACTACCCGACGGATGGGGTCCTCGCCGAGGGCGTCTGGTGGATCCCCTGCCCTGCGGACGGATTGCAGGGAGTCTCGAACGAGGCCTACCTCCGGGCGCGGGGGTACGCCGAGCGGTACACCGCCTGGGCTCACGGCCACGACCTGGAGGACTGAGGAATCCGGGTGAGGAGCAAGAGGAGATCTCCCGCCGCGCCTCAGCCCGCCTCCTCTTCCAGCTCCACCTCCCACTCCCGCTCCCCGAGGCGGAAGCGGTAGCTGCCTGGCGGCAGCGGGCTGAGCAGGATCTCCCCAGACTCCGGCACCAGCTGGGAGGGGAGCGGCGAGGCGATGTCCACCCGCTCGCCGCTCAGCACTGCGCCCGGCTCCAGCCCGCTCAGCACCAGGTCGGCGCAGTGCAGGCGCAGCTCCGGGCCGGCGCCTTCGCCGAGCAGCCAGGCCGGCGCTGGCGGCATGCTCGGCGCGTAGGCCTGGAACAGCACCGCGCCCTCGGGCAGCCCGTCCACCAGAGCGGCGCCGTCGGCATCGCTGAAGACCACGAAGGGCGCCGCCTCCGGCCGGGTCGCCGGCCGCGCCAGCACCAGGGCGCCCGTCACCGGGGTGCCGTCGCTGGCGCGTCGCAGGCGCAGCGGCCGCTGGGTCTCGACCAGCGGCTCCGGCCGCGGCAGCTCAGGGTCGCGCATCCGGACCAGGTGCAGGCCGTCGGCCGGCGCTCGCTCGAAGCTCAAGGGGCCGAGCACCTCGTGGCCCTCCAGCCAGGCCATGAGCCGCAGCGGCCCATCGCCCCAGCTCCGCAGCCGGGCGCGGCCGTCCTCGCCCGCCTGCACCGTGGCCAGGCTCGGCTCCAACACCGCCACCAGGGCCCCCGCCGCCGGCGCGCCGTCGGCGTCGTAGAGCCGCACCAGGGTCTCGCGGGCCTCGGGCACGGTGAAGCCGGTGGTGGCCGGAGGCGGTCCCGGCTCCCACTCGGCGCCGCGCACCTCGCCGATGTCGCGGTGGCCGATCGCCAGCATGAGGGCGACCACCGCGAAGGGGATCAGCACGGCGGCGAGGCTGGCCCGGAGCTTCATCCGTCCTGCGGACTCTTGCGGTTCTTGCGCGGCTTCAGCTCGAGCTCGAATTCGGCGCTCGAACCGGAGGGGATCATCACCGGGTGGTCGCTGATGCGCGCCTCGCGGGCGTTGATGCCGAGCAGCCAGTCGCCCGCCGGCACGCTCTGCAGCTCGAAGACGCCGTTGCGGCCGATCTGGAAGTCCAGTCCGGCGACGCCCTCGCGGCCGACCGGCTTCAGGGTGCCGCGGGTGCCGCGCGGAACCGGCCGCAGCTTGCCGTCGTTGCCGGAGGGGTAGCGCGCCACCCCGCGCATGCCGCCGAGCAGCAGCGAGAAGTCGCGCTCCAGGCGCTGGCCGGGGCCGAGCCGCAGCTCGAGCCGGGCGGCGCCGGTCGGGCCCTGCTCCAGCTCCGAGGCGCCGCCGAAGCGGAAGATGCCGCCGGGCCGGCGCCCGGGCAGGTCGACCACCACCCAGTAGGCGTCGGGGTCGATCGCGGTGATCGCGTAGCGGCCCTCGAAGTCGGTCGAGGTGCTGCGCAGCCGCCGCGCGATGGTGCGCCAGCCGGTGCGCGGGTCGTTCATGCTGCCGAGGTCCTTCGGCACCAGGTAGACGCTCATGCCCGGCCGCGGCCGGCCGTTGACCGAGACCTCGCCCTCGAGGGTGGCGCGGTCCTGCAGATCCAATTCGAGCGTGACCAGGCCGGTGCCGCCTTCCTCCACCAGCACGCCGTCGGCGCGCGCCAGCGGCTCGCCGCTGCCGAACAGGAAGGTGGCGGCGCCGAGCGCCGGGTCGACCTCGCGCAGCTCGACGCTGTAGTCACCCGGCGGCACGTCGGGGATCGCGAAGTTGCCGCGCCCGTCCACGGTGGTGTCGAGGGCGTCGGTGCCGCCGCGGCTGGCGGTGACCCGCAGGGTGCCGAGCAGGTCCAGGTCGCCGACCACGGTGCCTTCGATCGCCGACGGAGGCAGCAGCTGCAGCAGCTGCTCGACCGGGCGCTCGGCCAGCAGCGGGAAGTCCTCGGTCTCGGCGGGGGACAGGCCGGGCAGGAAGGCCTCGAGCCGGTAGTCGCCGACCGGCACCCCGGTGAAGGCGAAGCCGCCCTCGGCGTCGGCGCTGGCGCTGCGCAGGATCGAGCTGCGGCGCCGGGTGTCGGCGCCCATCGGCGGCCGGCGACCGCCGAGCCGGGTGGCCTGCAGGCGGCGCAGGTGGACCCGAGCGCCGGCCGCGGCCTCGCCGGTCGGGCCGAGCACCACGCCGCTGATGCTCTGGCCGGGGGTGAGGATCACCTCGACGGCCTCCGGCGGGGCCGGGTTGTTCTCGTCCAGGGTGATCGGCGCC
>CAZXTO010000227.1:0-5941 GCA_964643675.1 uncultured Planctomycetales bacterium | reverse complement strand
GCGAGCTCAACCCGGCGGCGGGCGCTCCCTCGCCGGACCTCTTGAAGGTCTCCTGGGAGGAGGCGCTGCAGAAGCGCCTGGAACGCGCCGAGGACCTGCGCTTCCTCGGCTTCACGGTCCCCGTCGAGCTCCAACCCTGATCCCATGATCCTCACCGCCCTCCTCTTCAGCATGCTGCCCCAAGCCGGCTGCGCCGACCTGGGCAGCCTCGCCGACCTCGGCGAGGGCCAGGTCCTGGTCATCGGCATCGACGACTACCAGCACCCGGGCATCGGGGACCTGCGCGGCGCCGAGGCCGACGCGCTCTCGATCCGGGAGCTGCTCTCCGAGCGCTACGCCTATGCCGCAGCGGAGCCGGTGCTCGGCGCCGCGGCGACCAAGCAGGGAGTGTTGAGCCGGGTCGAGGCCTTCCTGGCCAGCGGCTCCCCCAACACCACCCAGGTGATCTTCCTCGCTGGCCACGGCAAGAAGAAGACCGTGCTCCACAAGGGAGACAAGTTCCTGACCGCGCACGGTTACTTCCTGCCGGTGGACTATCCCCACGCCTACTCCGGCGAGGAGAGCCTGGAGGAGCTGCAGCGCCACGCCATCGACATGCAGGAGCTGCAGCGCCTGGTCAACCAGGACCGCAACCCGGCCCGGCACATCATCCTGATCCTGGACTCCTGCTTCAGCGGCTTCGCGGTCGGGCGGGGCAGCTCCTCGACCATCCTGGCGGCGATCAGCGCCAAGCCGAGCCGCTACGTGATCACCGCCGGCAACAGCGATCAGCAGTCGCTCGAAGCCGAGCTGGAGGAGGGCCAGGGCGTCCACGGTCTGTTCACCGCTTCGCTGCTGAGCGCGCTCACGACCGAGCCGCCGCAGGCGCAGACCCTGGGCAGCGTCTTCGACCAGACCCAGTACGGCATCTACGAGCGCTGCCAGTGGATCGGTCGGCCGAGCGCGATGAGCCCGCTGATCATGCCGCTGAAGAACGAGGGCGGCATGCCGGTGTTCGTGCCCGAGGGCATGGAGGAGCCGGAGCTCGCCTGGGACTCGATGGAGCAGAGCTTCTCGGCCGAGGTGATCGAGCGCGGCGCGAGCGAGATCGGGAGCGAGGACGTCGCCTTGATCCGCTTCCTCGCGCAGAGCCGGACCGATGAGGAGGCGGCCGGCGCGCCGCTGCTGAGCGCTGAGTGGAAGGCGGTCTTCGAACGCGTGCGCGAGCAGGCCGGGCGCGGCAACCCGCAGGCCGAGACCGCCCTGTTCTACTGCTACCTCCGCGGCGTCGGCGTGGAGCAGGACCTCGAGGCGGCCAGCACCTGGGGCGTCGAAGCCAGCCAGCGTGACCCGGAGTCCGGCGCGGAGACCATGGCCGACATCCTCCAGGGCGAGCTCGGCTCGCTGCTCGACGCCCAGATCCAGGGGCTCCAGGATGACCTGCTCGAGGAGATCGGCCTCGAAGAGGACGCCGAAGAGGGAGCGGAGGAGGACGATTCGGTCGGCGGAGCGCTCGGCGGCGCCTTGGGCGGCGCCCTCTCCGGCGCGCTGAGCAGCGGAGCGGCCTCCGCCAGCGACGCGGCCGCCGAGGGCGAGGCTCCGCAGCTGCCGCAGCCGGCGCAGGTCCTGACCGAGATGGTCAAGGAGATGCGGCGGGCGGCGCGCAAGAAGGACTACCCCGCGGCGATCAAGCGCGCCAAGCTGGCGCAGAAGTACTGGCGCAGCCGCGGCCTCGGCGGCGACTCCAAGCTGCTCCCGGAGGAGGCGCGTCGCGCTCGTGAATTCGGCGACCAGCTCACCCTCCTGCTGTCTGGCCGGGGCCCGCTCAAGAAGGAGCAGGACAAGGAGAGCCGCGAAGCCGCGAAGAAAGCCCTCGAACTGCTGCGCAGCTTCCTGGCCTCGATGGACCTGGCGCAGGACGCCTGAGGCGGCGGGCGTCGGGGCAGCAGCGGCGCGCGGGCGCGTTCGCGGCCGGGTCCTTATCCTGTCCCGTTCCGATGTTGTTCCGTTGCCGCTGCGTTCTCCTTCTGGCGCTGGTCGCCGCCTTCCCGGGTCTCGCGCCCGCCCAGGTCCCCGATGCGCTGGCGCAGGACGCGGCCGCGCCCGCCGCCGCCGCGGAACCCGCCGCCGCGCCCGACCACGACATCACGCTGGCGGATTACTTCACGCTCGCGGCCTTGACCGAGGTCGAGGTCTCGCCCGACGGCTCCCTGGTCGCCACCCAGGAGCTGCGCTGGCAGACCGACAGCGACGAGCGCAACGCCGACCTCTGGCTCACCGACACCGTGACCCGCGAGCGCGTCCAGCTGACCAGCGACGAGGCCTGGGATTCGGCGCCGACCTGGTCGCCCGATAGCCAGTGGCTCTACTTCCTGAGCGCGCGCACGCGCGGCGACGGCCTCACCCCGCCCTACAACGGGCGGCCGCAGGTGTTCCGCCTCCCCGCGAGCGGGGAGGGTCCGCCGCAGCCCGTCACGACCTCGCCGGGCGGGGTGGAGGAGTTCCACCTCACCACCGACGGCCGCTGGATCTACGCCACGCTCGACTACACCAAGGTCGAGGACGGCCCCTGGGGTGAGCTCAAGCAGCGCCACCCCTACCTCGGTTATGCCCACGGGCGGCCCAAGTTGTCGCAG
The DNA here is from genome assembly GCA_964643675.1 of uncultured Planctomycetales bacterium. GTDB lineage: Bacteria > Planctomycetota > UBA1135 > UBA1135 > UBA1135 > J029. The sequence continues at coordinate 3,326 of CAZXTO010000227.1, read as the reverse complement.
CTGTGGCGCATCGACCTCGTCACCGGCGAGAGCGAGAAGGTGTATGACCCCGGCCGCAAGATCAAGAGCTTCGCGGTGGGGGGCAATGGCCGCCGGGTGGCGATGATCACCACCCCCGACGAGCGCGAGATCACCTTCGAAGGGCGCTCCCTGGTCGAGGTGCTCGACACCGTGAGCGGCCGGCTCACCCGCTTGCCCGACCAGATGTGGCGCGAGCAGGCGCCGTCGCCGAACGGCTGGATCGTGAAGCCGTGCTGGAACGGCGCCGGCGAGGTGCTGGCCTTCCGGGTCGACTACGACGGCTACCCGTCCGAGATCTACGTGGCGGGTTTCCCGGCCGACGGCCAGAACTGGATGCGCCGGATCGAGCGCAGCGGCGAGGTCCACCCGGGCGGGCCGATGGCGTGGCGGCCGAACAGCGAGGAGCTGTGCTTCCTGGCCGAGGACCGGGCCCGCAACCGGCTGTTCGGGGTGCCGCAGGCGGCGCGGCGCGACGGCGCCGGCGGCTTGAGGGTGCTGACCCCGGGCGACGTGGTGGTGCAGCCCTTCTCCTTCTCCGAGCTCGGCGACCTCTACGTGTCGATGAAGGCGCCGGAGCACGACGCCGACGTGTTCCAGGTCGTCGACGGCGACTACCGACGGCTCACCACGATCAACCCGCAGATGGCCGGGTGGAAGCTGCCGCAGCTGCGCCTGGTCTCGTGGCGCAGCGCCGACGGCAGCGAGGTCGAAGGCGTGCTCGAGCTGCCGCCGGGCTGGACCCCCGCGGACGGTCCGCTGCCGACCCTGGTCGAGATCCACGGCGGGCCGACCGCCTCGACCTTCTACGCCTTCCGCTATTGGGTGTACGGCCGCACCCTGTGGGCGGCGCGCGGCTGGGCGGTGCTGTCGCCGAACTACCGCGGCTCGACCGGCTACGGCGACGCCTTCATGACCGAGCTGATCGGCCACAAGAACGACCGCGACGTCGAGGACATCGAGGCCGGGGTCGACTGGCTGGTCGCGCAAGGCATCGCCGATCCGGACCGGTTGGCGCTGACCGGCTGGAGCAACGGCGGCTACCTGGTGAACTGCCTGATCACCCGCAGCGACCGCTGGAAGGCCGCCTCGAGCGGGGCGGGGGTCTTCGACACCGTCATGCAGTGGTCGATCGAGGACACCCCCGGCCACGTCATGAACTACTCGGAGGGCCTGCCGTGGACCAACGCCGCCGGCATGCACCGCAGCTCCCCGATCTACCGCGCCGGCGCGATCCGCACCCCGACCGTGATCCACGTCGGCGCCAACGACCCGCGCGTGCCGATCCAGCACAGCGTCTCCCTGCACCGCGCCCTCTACGACTATCTGGGCGTTCCGGTCGAGCTCGTCGTCTACCCCGCCACCGGCCACAGCCTCCGCCTGAAGTCCCACCGCCGCGCAAAGCTCGAATGGGACCTCGCCTGGTTCGACCACTGGATTTCGGGGTCAGACGTCGATTAATTCGGGGTCAGACATCGATTTCCGCCGGCCTCCCATCCCTCGTCGGCGGCTCGCTCACTCCACCACGGTCACCCGCGCGTGCAGGTATCCGCCGCTGCTCAGGCTGCGGCCGAGCGGGATGCGCCACTCCTGCTCCGGCAGCGACTCCAGCTCCAGCTCCTGCTCCACCGCCACGTAGTCCTCGTTCAGGATCAGCTGGAAGCGGCCGCGCGCCGACCACCGCCCGCCGGCCTCCCTGCTCGGCTCGAGCTCGAGCCGGAGCAGCCACGGGTTCTGGTAGGCAGCCGGCACGGCGACCGCTGTCCCGTCGGCTTGGCCCTCGCCGGCGCCGGCGCCGCCCGCCGCGGCCGGCGTCGCCCGCAAGCCGCCCTCCGGCAGGGACTGCACCACCGAAGCGAGGCCCTCATAGCTCACCATCCCGGTGTCCCAGCCTTCCAGCAGCTGGAGACCGAGGCTCGTGGCCTGGCGCGGATCCTCCAGATCCGGGGCGGCGGTCTCCGACTCGAACAGCTCGACGGCGAGCAGGACCAGCTCTTCCCCCGGCGGCGCCCCCAGCGGAGGCGGCTCGTGACAGGCGGTGGCGGCGAAGGCGAGCAGGCAGGCTGCGATCGGCCGCATGCCCCCATTCTACCGCATGCGGACTCAGGAAGCTCCGGTCCCGGCGCCGCTGCCGGCATCCTGCACCGTCACCACGGCGTGGTGGGGCAGCCCGGTCAGGGGGTTCGGGCCGAGGTCGACCTTCCACCTCCCCTGCTCGTCGGCGTCGAGCCGCAGACGCTGGGTCCAGGTCGCGCCGGCGCGGGCGTCGCGGTAGCTGAGGCGGAGCTTGACCCGCCACTTGCCGCGGAAGCCGCGGTCGACCGCCGCTTCGCTGATCGTGATGGTGGGCAGGTCCGGGTCGATCGGGGCGCTGGCGAAGCTGACCCGCGCCTGGGTGGCGGCGCCGTCGGGGGCGCTGCTGCGGGCCTCGACCAGCTTCGGGTAACGCTCCTGCCAGGACCAGCTCCAGTCGTCGATCCCGCCGCTGACCGCCGGCACCACCCAGCGCTCGCCGCTGTCGGACAGCTCGACCACGATCTCGATCTCGTCCGGGGCGTAGTACTCCTCGGACACGATCGCGCGGGAGCAGCCCATCAGGAGCAACGGGAGCAGCAGCAGGGAGCAGCGCATGAGGGGCATTCTAAGGTGGGGGAGGCGTTCGCGGAGTGCGGCGGGCGGGGGGCCGGCTGCGGCCAGGGGGCGGTCCTTCGCCTGGCGGCGAAAAGAGACGTCTGACCCCGAATTAGAGGTCTTGGATGGCCTGGCATTCGTTCCAGACGCGTTGGCGCTCCTCGCCCTGGATGCACTCGTCCAGCTTGGGGAAGAACACGGCCCGCTCGCGGCGGTCGTGGTGGTCGAGGACCTCCTTGAGCATGCGCTCCTCCTCGATCATGTAGACCCGCTCGCGGGGTTTGATCTGGCCGGCGGCCTCGAAGACCAGCATCCGCTCCTGGGTCTTCTTCAACAAGCGCTCGAGCTTGCGATGCTCGTTGAAGAGCAGCTCGGGGGTACAGCCGACCTGGGGCTCGACCCGCTCGGCGTAGATCGGCAGCAGGATCTCGTCCTCGGCCCGGATGTGGGCCTTGAGCATCAGCACCAGCCGGTCCAGGTGGCGCCGGGCGGCGGGCAGGTCGCTCTCCACGACCGCGTCCTGGTGGAGCTGGAGCTCTTCCATGATGGCTTCGTGGACCCGGTCCAGCTCGACGAAGGAGGGGGTGGAGGCGTCTCCCATGCGGCCCTAGGGATAAGCCCTTCGGCGGCCTTGTCCAGGGGCAGCGGCGGCGGCCCGGGGAAGCGGCCGCCCGGGC
>CAZXTO010000226.1:0-5955 GCA_964643675.1 uncultured Planctomycetales bacterium | reverse complement strand
GTGGCCTGGGCACTGCCGCCGGCTTCAGCGCTCACGACCTGCCGGTGGCGGCGGGCGAGGCGGCGCTCGACCTCGCCGCCGGCAGCGCCTGGCAGGACGCGCTCGGCGCCCAAGCCGGCAGTCGCGACCTGAAGGCCCTGTTCGAGGGCGCCGACGCCTTCCTCGACCAGCAGGACGAGTACACCGAGAAGCTCGAGAAGTACGAGAAGGACCTCGAGGCGTACCAGAAGAAGCTCGAGGAGTACAAGAAGAAGAAGGAGGAGGCCGAGAAGGAGAACGGCGCCGCCGCCTCCGAAGGCAAGAACGGCAACGGCAAGGGCAACGGCAAGAACGGCGACAAGAAGCCCGAGCCGCCCAAGCGCCCCAAGCGGCCGCAGCCGCCGGTGGCCGACGCCGCGATGCAGCGCCTGCTCGAGGTGCTCGACGGCAGCCGCCAGGTCCGGGTCGAGGCCAACAGCGTCGCCGACCTGCGCCTCCTGATCGGGCTTCAGGCCCGCTTCGACCTCGACCTGGTCGTGGTCGGCGGCCAGGACGCCGACCTGCTGGCCGAGGAGCTGGCCGAAGCCGGCATCCCGGTGGTGCTGCCGGCGCTCGGCGCCCACGGCGCCAAGCCCGAACCCGAGCGCTCGCTGGCGGCCCGCTTCCGCGCCCTGGACGAGGCCGGGGTCGAGGTGGCCCTGGCCAGCGGCGGCGGCGACGGCAGCCAGGGGCTGCTGCTCCTGCGCGCCGGCGAGCTGGTCGCCGCCGGCCTCGACCCCGACACGGTCTGGGACGCCCTCACGGTGGTCCCGGCCCGGATCCTCGGCCTGGAAGGTGCGCGGGGCCGGCTGGCCTCGGGCGCCGCGGCCGACCTGCTGCTGTTCGAGGGGGCCAGCCCCTTCGACGCCTCCGCCCCGATGCGCGTCTACGCCGCCCAGAACGGCTTCCTCCGGTGATGCTCAGCCTGCTTCCCCTGCTCTTCACGGCCGCTCCGCTGCCCGCTCCTCAGGAGGCCGAGCCGATCTACCTGATCCAGGCCGACGGCGTGATCGGCGCCGACGGCGTGCTGATCCCGGACGGCCTGGTCATGCTCCGCGGTGACAAGGTCCTCGCCGTCGGGGCCAAGATCGCCGCTCCCAAGAGCGCCGTGCGGATGAAGCTGGACGGCGTGCTCGCCCCGGGCTTCGTCGACGCCTACAGCCGGGTCGGCACCGACAGCGGGCTCTCGGAGGCCTCCACCTTCCTCACGCCCGGTCTGCGCGCGGTCGATTCCTTCGACGCCGGCCACGAGGTCTGGGAGGCGCGCCTGGCGCAGGGCGTGACCGCGGTGCAGCTCGTGCCGGCGGTCTACGACCAGCGCGGCGACCCGATCCAGGTCCTGGCCGGCTGGGGCGGCGTGGTCGCCTGCGCCGGCGACCAGCCCTTGGTCGCGGCCCAGAGCCGCCAGACCATCGGTCTGCTCTCCGGGCCCTACTCCAGCCGCGAGGGCGGGCCCAGCTCGCTGGCCGGCGCGGTCGAGGCCTTGTCCGCCGCCCTGCGCCAGGACGCCGGCGTGGCGGGGGAGAAGAGCCTGGTCGTGATCGACTCGGCCGAGGGCCTGCGCGCCGCCGCGGCGGCCCTCGAGGGCCGGGACCTGGCCTGGATCGGCCGCGGCGACGCCGCCGGTTACGGCGGCCTGCTCAAGGGGCAGCTGCTCGGCCTGCCGGTGGTCCACGACGGCCGCTGGTCGCCGCGACTGCTCGAGACCTGGCGCCGGCTGCACGAGGCCGGGGTCAAGATCGCCTTCGGCAGCGGCAGCGGCGGTTCCTGGACCGGCCCTTCCTCGCTGCGAACCACGGCGATGGCCTTCGCCCGCGCCACCGGTGACGCCGCCGGCGCGATGGCGACCATCAGCCGCCACGCCGCCGACCTGGCCGGCCTCGGCCGCAGTTACGGCCGGCTCGCTCCCGGTGCCCGCGCCGACCTGGTGCTGTGGACCGGACACCCGTTGGACGCGGCCTCCCGCGTCCGCTCCGTGATGATCGCCGGCCGCACGGTCTGGTCGGCGCCCCCGCAAGAAGGGGAGGACGAGCAATGATTTCCCTGCTGCTGACCGCTCTGCTGCAGACCGGCGGAGGCGACGAGCTGGTGCTCGCCGTCGACCGCCTCCACGACGGCTCCGGCCAGGTGATCGAGAACGCGGTGGTGGTCGTCGTCGACGGCAAGATCCGCGCGGTCGGTCCCGGCCTCGCCCCCGACGGCGCCCTGCACGTCGAAGGCGCCGAGCTGACCCCGGGCCTGATCGACGCCTACTCCTATATGGGAGTGGGGGGCGCCGCGCTCGAGGAATCGCGCGAGAGCACCCCCTCGATGCGGGTCTCGGCCACCGCCGACCTCGACGCCGCCGCCTTCCGCCGCGCGGCCCGCGAAGGCGTGACCGCCGCCTACCTGAGCCCCGACTCCTTCAACGTGGTCGCCGGTCTCGGCGCGGTGGTGAAGACCGCCGGTGGCGCCCCCGCCGACCTGTTCGCCGCGCCCGGCAGCGCCGCCCGCCTGATCCACGACGGCGCCGCGCTCAAGATCGTGCTCGGCGGCGACTCCAGCCGCGGCAACTACCCGAACGCCGGCGGCACCAACGCCAAGGGGCGCCGCCCGACCACCCGCATGGGCGTGACCTGGGAGATCCGGCGCCAGTTCTACCGCGCGCTCGCCTACCGCGAGCACGGCCACGCCGGCACCGACCCCGACCTGGACGTGCTGCTGGCCGCCCTCGACGGCGAGATCCCGGTCCGCGCCCAGGCCCGCCGCGCCCACGACGTGCAGACCGCGCTGCGGCTGCAGCAGGAATTCGGCTGGCCGCATCTGATCATCGAGGAGGGCACCGAGGCCCACCGGGTCGCCGGCCTGCTGTCCGAGGCCGGGGTGCCGGTCGCCACCGGCCCGGCCTACGACGTGATCGGCCGCGCCATCGTCAGCAGCCCGACCGTGGAGGAGCTGCGCGAGTTCGTGCACCCCGAGCCGGTCTGCTGCGAGCACCTCCACGAGGAGGGCTACGACGAGCACGCCGAGACCGGCCTGGTCGAGCTCGACGGCCTCGCCCTCGAGGTGGCGCTGCGCTCGATCCCGGCCAGCGAGGCCTCCGGCCTGCAGGCCGGTCGCCGCAGCGAAGGCGACAAGTCGACCCCGGCCTGCGCCGCCCTGCTGCGCCGCGCCGGCGTCGCCACCGCCTTCGGCGCCGCCGAGGCCCACGACGGCCCCGCCACCGAGGCCAGCCTGATCCACCAGGCCCGCACCGCGGTGAGCTGGGGGCTCGACCCCGCCGAGGCCGTGCCGATGGCCACCTCGGTCCCCGCCGCCCTGTGCGGCGTCGCCGACCGCGTCGGCACCGTCGAAGTCGGCAAGGACGCCGACCTCGTGCTCTGGTCCGGCCCGCCGCTCTCGGCCGGCTCCCGCCCGATCCTCGTCCTGGTCGACGGCCAGGCCGTCCTCGACCAAGTCTCCGACCGCTGACCCCCCGCCTTCCATGCGCATTCACGCCCTGATTCCCACCCTGCTGCTGCTCGCCGCTCCGCTCGCGGCGCAGAACGGTTCGATCGCCGTCCGCGCCGGCAAGCTGATCACGAACGACGGCCAGGTGATCGAGAACGGCACCGTCGTGGTCCAGGACGGCCGCATCACCGCGGTCGGCGGCCCCGACCTCGAGCTGCCCTTCGACGTGCTGCTGCGCGAGCACCCCGACGCGGTGCTCTTCCCCGGCTTCACGATCGCCCACAACCAGGGTCGCCAAGGGGTCGACCAGTCGAACGAGAACATCCCGGTCGCGCCCTTCCTGGACGTCAAGGACTCGATCGATCCGGTCCACCTCTACTACGAGGAGGAGCTGCGCGGCGGCACCGTCGCGATCGGCGTGATCCCGGGCAACAACTGCGTCTTCGGCGGCCGCGGCCGGGTGGTGGCGCCGCACGGCATGACCGTCGAGCGCATGACCCTGGCCGAGGACATGGGCGTCAAGATCGCGATCGGCGCCAAGAACGGCTGGAGCCGCAGCGCCCAGCTGGCCGAGCTGCGCGAGGCGGTCGACCGCCTCGGTCACCAGCTGCGCCAGAAGGGGCAGCAGCTGGTCGACGACGACTCGCGGCGCGCCGAGCTGGCCAGCGTCGGCGAGGAGCCGAAGCAGCCGGGCGAGGACGGCGACGCCCGCGACAGCGCCGGCGGCATGGTCCGCTTCGGCGAGGACTTCCCGGGCAAGAACCTGATCTCCGAAGAGGACCTGGACGACACCCAGCTCGGTCTGGTGCGGATCCTGAACGGCGAGGAGCGCACCTGGCTGTGGTGCCCGGAGGCCACCGACGTGGCGCACGGCATCGACTGGGCCACCGAGCACGGCCTGCTCGAGAACAGCGTCTTCGTGGTGACCAACAAGGCCTGGAAGGCGGCCGAGATGCTGAAGGGCGCCGGCCGGCCGGTGGTGATGCTCGGCGGCCTGTGGCAGATCGAGCGCGACCCGGTCACCTGGGAGGAGAACAAGACCTTCGCGCCCAAGGCCTTCTGGGACGCCGGCGTGCAGGTCGCGATCGTGACCGAGGAAGGCCGGCTGGGGCCGGACCGCCCCGGCTACCAAGCGGCGACCTGCGTGCGCGAGGGCATGCCCCGGAGCGCCGCCCTGGCGGCCGTGACCACCGCGGCGGCCGAGGCCTGGGGCCTGGCCGACCGCATCGGCAAGATCGCCACCGGCTTCGACGGCAGCTTCACGCTGCTGACCGGCGACCCGCTCGACGCCCAGTCCAAGGTGCTGGAGGTCTGGGTGCGCGGCGAGAGCGTCTACCAGCGCGAGAACGATGAGCGGCTGCAGCGGCTGCTGGAAGGAGAGGACAAGTGAGGAGACTCCTGAGCTTCGCGGCGCTGGCGGCCGGCGCGGCCGCCACCGGCGTCGCCCTGATGGGGGAGGACGAGCGGCCCGTCGTCGAGGCCGCCGCTCCCCTGGTCGAGGCCGGCGAGGCGCGCGCCTACCACGCCGCGCGCATCTACACCGACCCGGCCGCCGCGCCGGTCGAGGACGCCTGGCTGCTGGTGCGGGACGGCAAGGTCGTCGACGTGGTCGACGACGCCGCCGCGCTGCCGCCCTTCCTCGACGTGGTCGAGCTGGGCGACGAGGTGCTGTTCCCCGGCCTGGTGGCCGCCGACAGCACGGTCACCGGGGTCTCCGGCCAAGGCGACCACGCCCTCGGCGCCCACCGCAAGGCGATCGACAGCTTCGATCCGTGGCGCGATTGGAGCGCCGCCCTGCGCCGCGGCGTCACCACGGTGTACCTGTCGCCGGCGCGTTCACGCCTGATCGGCGGCCAGGGCGCGGTGGTGAAGATCGCCGGCGACGGCCGGGTGCTGCGCGAGAGCGCCGACCTGCGGGTCAACCTGACTCCTTCGGCCTACAACACGCCGCCCTTCTTCCGGCCGCCGGTGCCGCCGACCTCGGAGTCCCCGCTGCTGCCGGCCGACATCCAGCCGGCCAGCTCGCGCGCGGGCGCGATGATGGTGCTGCGGGAGCAGGGCGAGGCCGCCCGCGCCGGCGGCGCCGGCTTCGACCCGCACCGCGAGGCCATGAAGGCCGCCCTCGACGGCGGCGCCACCTTGCGGGTGGCCGCCGACTCCGCCGGGGAGCTGCGCGGCGCGCTCGAGATCGCCCGCGCCTGGGGGCTGCCCCTGCTGATCGAGGGTGGCCGCGAGGCCGCCGAGGTGCTGCGCTCCGCCGCCGCCGCCTCGCTGCTGTTCCGGGTGCCGCTGTTCGAGCGCCTCGGCGACCGCAGCCCGGACTGGGAAGGTCCCGAGCCCGACGCCCTGGCCGGCCTCGGCCGGCGGCCGGTCGCGGTCTGCGCCGGTGAGGGACGCTGGTACTGGCTGCTGGAAGCCGCCTCGGCCGCCGTCGGCCTGGGCCTGGACGAAGGCGCCGCCCGCGCCGCCGTCACCAGCACCGCCGCCGCCGCGCTCGGCGTCGGCGAC
>CAZXTO010000225.1:0-6004 GCA_964643675.1 uncultured Planctomycetales bacterium | reverse complement strand
ATCGAGGAGGGGAGCTCGAGGGAGGAACCTCGGATCCTGCGCTCGGCGGTCCGCCTCCGGCGGTCTCCTGCCCTGCGCGCTCGGCCTGCCCGTCCTGCTCGGCCGGCTCCGCTTCCCGCAAGCCATCGGGCAGCTCCTGCGCGAAGGCTGCAGGATCGACCTCCCGGTGCAGGATCCAGGGGTCCACCTGGATGTGGAACTCCGGCAGCGCCAGCTGCCCGGCCGCCCGCCGCTGGTCCTGCAGCTCCGCCGCCGGACGCAGCCGCGCCAGGCGCAGCGCGTCCTCGGCGTCGAACCAGAAGTCCATCGCGTAGTAGGGGTAGCGCAGCTCGAAGCCGCGCCAGTCCGGCTGCAGCGGCGGCTCCAGGCGATGGACCGAAGCGTCCGCTGGCTCCGGCAGCCCTGCCCACACCTGGAGCGGGACCAGCGTGCTGGGCCAGTGCTCGCCCAGCTGGTTGAGGGCGGTCCCGAGAGCCCGGTAGCTGCCCTCCTGGTGATCGACCAGGAAGAGCTCCGTCCCAGTCCCGATCAGGGTCCGCTCGATATCGACGTACGCCGGCCCGCCGTCGGGCGCGAATCCGTACAGCGATCTGCCGCTCATGTCGAAGCGGCCGGAGCAGGGGCGAGCGAAGCGGATCTCCATGAGGAGCTCGGTCGCCAGCAGGGCCTCCTCCCCGGGCCGCGCGATCTCGCCACGGAAGCGCAGCGTGGTCTCGATCCCGGGCGCCTCGCGGCAGGCTTCGAGCAGGGCCCGCCACTCCTCCTCGACGCTCGGCGCCTCGACCGCAGGCGCGGCTGGGGCCGGGTCCTGGAGCAGGGCGAGCAGCGGGAGGAGCAGACGCAGCACGGCCCCAGCCTAGCCGAAGCCGGGCCGGGGCCGTGGCGGCGCGTCCGCGCCCTATTCGCCGATCAGCTTCTTCACCGCGTCGGCGTCCCAGCCGACGCCGCGGTAGACGACCTTGCCGTCAGGGCCGATCACGTAGTTGGTCGGGTAGGCCTGCACGCCGAAGGCCTGGCTGATCTCGTCGTCCTCCTGGCGCACGGCGGCCATGGTGAAGCCATCCTTCTCCCACCAATCCGAGATGACCTTCTTCTCGTCGCCGATGTTCACGCACAGGAAAACCACGTCGTCCCGATTTTCGCTGACCTCTGACCAGAGGTCCTGGAGCTCGGGCATCTCCACGCGGCAACCACCTCAGTGGTAGAACCAGAAGTTCATCAGCACGGTCTTGCCGCGCAGGCTGGACAGCGCGTAGGTGGTGTCCTCCATGCTGGTGAAGACGACGTCCGGCGCGTCGCTGCCGACCGCGAGCAGGCCGGCTTCCCACGGCGACTCGCCCTCCTCGCCTTCCTCCTCGCCGTCGACGTAGCCGAGCTCCTCGAGCTCCTGCATCATCTCCTCCATGTCCATGACCTCGTAGCCCTCGGGCACCGAGCCGGCGTAGGTCTTGGGGTCGACCTTCTCGGGCATCGCCACCTTCTGGAAGGTGGTGACCGTCGACGGCTCCATGGCCTCGGGGTCGGTGCTGCGGAAGCGGTACTCCTTGAGGTTCTCCTTGGCGTCGAGCCAGATCACCCGCTCGGTGCCCTCGGTGGTCATGACCAGGCCGGTCATGCCGGCGTGGGCCTCGTCGGCCTCGGCGAAGGCGATCTCGTCGAAGGCCGGCAGCTCGTTCCCGGCCCAGGCCATCAGCGGGTCGAGCCCGAAGGCGTCCTGGAAGGCGGGCTTCCAGTCGCTGCCCATCTTCATCGCCGTCTGCTCGACGTGGTCGACGTGGTAGACGTGCTCGCCGTCTCCCACCATCTCCATCGAGAGCTCCTGCTCCTGGCCCATGAAGGCGACGGTGCCGGTGATCGACAGGCTGCCGTGGAGCGGCTTGGCGATCTGGCCGTCGATCTGGAAGGTGCCGAGGTCCATGGCCTCTTCCATGCCGGGCATGGAGATGGACATCTGGATCTTGGCCTCGAGTTGGATCGCGGGTGCCTTGGCGAAGCGCTTGGTCACCCGCTCGAAGAGCGCCTGGGCGGGGTCCTTCTCGGCCGCCGCGTCCTGCGGCGGGAAGAGGACCGCGGCGCTGAGCATTGCGGTCAGGAACATGGTGGAGGAGTCTCCGGTTGGGCGCGGCTGCTCCGCTGCAGCGGCGCGGTGGTGGGGTCATTCGGGCCGGTCCTCGTCGCCGAGCCGGAGCTCGGCGCGGACGTCGACCGGTCCGCGGTAGATGCAGTCTACGGCCTCGCTGAGGCGGCCGGCGAGGTCCTCCTGGCCGCCCTGGAGCGCGACCTTGCGCAGGTGCCGGAGGTACTGCACCGTCATGCGGGCGACCCGTACGAAGTCGCCCGCGGCGGCGTTGGTGAATCGCGCCAGCTCCTCGAACTCGCGGCCGTTGGCGTACTCGTAGACCGCCGGGGTCATGGCCTCGTCGATCGGCTTCAGGCTCGGCTGCAGGCCGGCGGCGGCCTCCGCGTCGATGGCGTAGTCGACCGCGGCCTTGGCCCGCCGGAGCAGGCCGCGCATCGGCCGCAAGGCGTTGCGCCAGAACTCCTCGCGGCGGCGGCTCTCGTGGATCACCGAGGCGATCAGGCCGCACAAGGCCGGCGGGTCGGCGTCCTCGAACACGCCCTCGAACAGCAGCTCGGTGAGCTGGATCTCGTAGCCGTAGAGGTGCAGGCAGGTCCTGCCGCGGGCCTTGATCTCGCGCTCGCCGGCGACGTAGCCCATGGTGTCGAGGAAGCGGTAGCGGCGCTCGATCTGGCCGCGCATCCGGCGCCGGTTCTGCTCCTCGCGCTTCTTCGAGTGCTCGCGCGCCTGGAAGGCGGCGAAGCTGCGCTCCCAGGCCGCGGCCGCTCCCTCGTTGCCGGCCGCGCCGTGCAGGTGGACCAGGGTGGCGTAGTCGAGGTTGAAGCGGGAGATCACCGGCTCGACCTGGCCGCTCTGGATGCGGTGGATCGGGGCCTCGACGACGTCCTCGAACTCCAGCACCGAGTACACCAATCCGGTGTCGTCCATGCCCAGGCGGCCGGCGCGCCCCGCCATCTGCAGGTAGTCGCGGGTGCGCATGTAGTCGAAGTCGACGCCGTCGAACTTGGTCAGCGAGTCGAACACCACCGCCCGCGCCGGCATGTTGATGCCCAGGGCGAAGGTCTCGGTGGTGAACAGCAGCTTGAGCAGGCCGCGCGTGAACAACCGCTCGACCATCTCCTTGTGCATCGGCAGCATGCCGGCGTGGTGGGCGGCGACCCCGCTCAGGGTCATCTTCTTGAGCTCGCCCAGGGTGCCGCGGGCGTCGTCGAAGCCGAACTCCTCGCGCGCCTCGGCCCAGACCGCCTCGACTCCCTCCCGCTCGGCGGCGTCCAGCAGCTTCAGGTAGGACGCCGACTTGATCGCCTTGCGCTCGCACAGGCGGCGCGAGAAGCAGAAGTAGAGGGTCGGCATCTTGCCGTCCTCGATCAGCGCGTCGAGCAGCGGGCCGTCGTCGCGCCGCTTCATGCTGCGGTCCTTCTTGCGCTTGGCGAAGCGGGTGCGGACCTGCTTCAGGCGCGAGGGCGGGAAGATGCCCGCCTTCGGGTGGTAGAGGAAGTGCTTCAGCGGCACCGGCCGCTTGGTCTCCTCGACCACGACCACCGGGCGGTCGCGCACCCGCTCCAGCCAGGCCGCGAACTGCCCGAGGTTGGCGATGGTGGCCGACAGGGCGACGATGATCACGTCCTGCGGCAGGAACAGCAGCGTCTCCTCCCACACCGAGCCGCGCTCGGGGTCGTCCATGTAGTGGACCTCGTCGAACACCACCACCCCGACCTCGGCCAGCTTCTGCGGGTCCTCGGTGAGGGTGTTGCGCAGGATCTCGGTGGTCATCACCAGCACCTGCGCGTCGGAGTGCACGGTGATGTCGCCGGTCATCAGGCCGGCGTCGCCGATCGCCTCGTCGTCGCGGAAGTCGCGGAACTTCTGGTTGCTGAGCGCCTTGATCGGCGCGGTGTAGAGCGCCCGCTTGCCCTGCATCAGGGCCTGGTGGATGGCGTACTCGGCGACCAGGGTCTTGCCGGCGCCGGTGGGGGCGGCCACCAGCACGTTGCTGCCCGTATCCAGGGCGGCGGCGGCGCGACGCTGGAAGGGAGCGAGCTGGAAGCCCTTGAATTCCGTCGGTCCGGCCGCAGGCATGGGGGGCATGTTCGGTGGCACCCGGGAGGGGGTCAAGCTAGAACTAGGGGGATGAACGGGCGCCTCCTCGGCACCATCGCCGTCACGGTGCTGGCCCTCCTGGGCTGGTGGGCGGCCTCCCTGACCGGAGACCAGGTCCAGGCGGGCGAGCGCCGGGCCCTGTCCCGCTACCGCGTCGAGGGGCTGCCGGAGTACCTGCCGGCCGCCTGGGGCGCGCAGCTCGAGCAGGTCCTCGACGCCGCGCCGGAGGTCGAGCTGCTGCACGAGGACGCGCTCAGGATCGCCGAGCAGCAGCTGCGCAAGCTGGCCTGGATCGATCCCGCCAGCGTCCAGGCGCGGCTGCGGCTGCCGACCGGCATCGAGCTGGACTTCCGTCCGCGGGTGCTCGGGGTGGCGGTCTTCGACCAGGGCCGGCTGGTGCCGGTGAGCCTCGACGGGGTGGTGCTGCCCGAGGGGCTCGAGACCGAGCACCTGGGCTTCCTCGCCCGCGTGCCGGCCGAGAGCTCCGACTCCCTGCCCGCGGTCGGCCAGCCGGTGTCCGATCCGCTGATCCAGGAGGCGCTGCGGGCCTCGATCGAGTTCGACGCCGTGCGCCAGCTGCTCGAGGGCGATCTGTTCGCGATCGAGCGCCAGCCCGGTTACCCGCGCGGCGCCGCCGGGGTGCCGCCGGCCCTGGCCTTCACCACCCGCGCCGGCTGCCGCCTGCACTGGGGCCGGTCCGACACCTCGCGCGACCCCTACGGCGTACCGGCCGAGCTCAAGCTGCAGCGGCTGGCCGTCGTCCTGCGCTCCTACCCGGGTCTGCAGGGCCTCGCTCACGTGAGCCTCGACGCCCCGCGGGTGCGCCTGGTCGGCCCGGACGGCGCCGAGCTGCCCCTGCCTGAAGTGCTGCGTTGAGCCTCGTCGTCCGGATCAGCGGCCTGCTCGCCCTGCTGCCCTATCTGGTGGCGGTCTGGGTGCCGGCCCTGAGTCCGGCGCGCGCCCTCGGCCTGGCCTGGATCCTGGAGTGCGCGCGGCCGGCCCCGGATCCCGAGGACGGCCGCTCTGCCCGCTCGGTCGCGCGAGGGGGGAGGGCCCGCTTCGCCCTAGGGCACGGCGGCGCCTGGCTGCTGCTCCACCTCCTGCGCCCCGACGCCGCGCCGGGAGCGGGCCTGATCCTGCTGGCCCTGGCCACCCTGACCTGGACGGCATGGCGCCGCCCGGGGCGCTCGGGCGCCATGGTCCCGCTGCTCCTGCTGCTGCCCACCCTGGTCGTCGCCCTGATGGGGCTCGCGGGGAGGGAGCCGGGTGGCCTGCGCACGCTCCACCCCTGGCAGGCGCTAGGCCCGCCGCCGGCGGCGGTCGCGGGCGCCGCGGTGGGCGACCGGGACCTGAGCGCCCACCCACTCCCGGAGGGCGCCTCCTGGGCTGGATTGGAGCTGCGGATGCCCCGGCGGCCGGGGCCCATGCCGCTCGAGGAATCCCCGCTGCGCGGGCGCGCCCTCACCCTGGTCGTGGCCTGGGCCTGCTGGCGCCTGCTCCTGGCCTTCGCGGGGCCGTCGCGGCGCTCCCTGGGCCTGCTGACGGCGCTCCTCTTGCCGCTGGCCGCCTGGGGCTTGCTGCGGCCGCCCGCCACCCTGGAGCTCCACTTCCAGACCGCGGAGAGCGCCCATCAGCTCGAGGTCCGGCACGGGGACGGCGTGTGGGACCCGCTCCTGGGCAGCCTCCAGCCCCCGGCCGGCGAGTTCCGCCTCGAAGCCACCGCCGATGGCCGGCTGCAGGTCCGCTCCGACGGCTGCTGGGCGGTGGTGCGGCCCGCCGAGAGCCGGCCGGGGCGGGGCGATGCCGCGCCGGCCTGGTTGGAGC
>CAZXTO010000224.1:0-6032 GCA_964643675.1 uncultured Planctomycetales bacterium | reverse complement strand
CCTGAAGGCCAAGGTTCACTCCGGCACCATCTCCACCGGTGAGAACGAACTGTTGACCGGCCTCGAGGCCTTCAACACCAGCAACAACACCTTCAAGCCGACCGCTCAGCAGATCACCACCATGGTGATCCCGGCGCTGCGCGACGCGCTGCAGAACGAGGAGAGCGTGGACATCCAGTCCTCCGCCACCGTGGCCCTGGCCAAGATCGGCCTCGACCCGACCGTGGTCGAGCTGTTCCAGCCGCTGCTGCAGGACTCCAGCCAGGAGGTCCGCGAGACCACCGCGCTGGCCTACGGCATCCTCCAGGATCCGGTCGCCCTGCCCTACCTCGAGGCGCTCGCCTTCGACACCCCGGAAGGCCGCGGCTACACCGGCAAGCAGACCGAGGTCTCGCCGCGTACCCGCGCCTTCGCGACCTACGGCCTGGGCCTGCTGGCCTTCGCGGCCGAGGATCCGGCGGTGCGCGAACAGATCGCGGACAGCCTCTGGAACCTGCTCTCGACCGACCAGTCCTCGATCAAGGACATCCGCGTCGCGGCCGTGATCGCGATGGGCCTGACCGGTGTCGAGGGTCCCAAGCTCGACGTCACGCTGACCAACCTCTCGACCTGGCTGGCCGACGTCAACAAGCAGACCCTGGTCCGCGCCCACTGCCCGAACGCGATGGCCAAGCTGCTGAACGCCAACGGCACGCCCGAGCAGGCCGACCGCTTCGCGCGGGAGATCCTCGGCTACCTGGGCAAGAACAGCAAGGCGCAGGCTGAGATCCTGCAGTCCTGCACCCAGGCCGTCGGCATGCTGGCTCCGGCCTGCACCCCCGCCACCCAGGCGGAGATCTTCAAGACCCTGGTCCGGGTCGAGAAGGACGGCCGGGACGTCCAGCAGAAGAACTACTCGGCCATCTCCATGGCCTACCTCGGCGCCGGCGCTCCGGACGGCAGCTCGGTGCGCAACGATGCCATCGAGTTCCTGATGAAGCAGACCGCCAAGGGCAGCACCAGCTACCGCCCCTGGGCCGGTCTGGCGCTGGGCGTGATGGCCTTCCGGATGGACGAGGCCAAGTCCGGCATCCTGCCGGAGGTCGCCTCGGAGGCCGTGCTCGCGCGCTTCAAGAAGGAGAGCGATCCGGGCAACAAGTCGGCCTTCGCCATCTCCCTCGGCCTGATGAAGTACCTGAAGGGCGAGAAGGAGATCGCGACCGAGATGAAGAAGTCGCGCCATGAGGAGCTGAAGGGCTACTGCGCGGTCTCGCTGGGCCTGATGGGTGCGCGGGACCACCGCGACTACATCTCCGAGATGGTCGGTGAGAGCCGCCGTCAGCCGGCCCTGCTGCAGCAGGCCTCGGTGGCCCTGGGCCTGATGAACGACCACGAGGTCGTCGACACCCTGCTCCAGCTGATGAACCCGCCGGAGGGTCGTCCGGTGCTCTCGGTGCTGTCCGCAGCGGCGACCGCGATCGGCTTCATCGGTGACCACCGTTCGGTGACCCCGCTGGTCGACCTGCTCGGCAACGACCGGGACTTCACCGACCTCGGCCGCGCCTTCGCGGCGGTGGCCTTGGGCCTGGTGGGCGACAAGGAGACCCTGCCCTGGAACTCCAAGATCGCGGAGGACCTCAACTACCGCGCGGCGGTGTCCACCCTGCGCGACCAAGCCGGCACCGGCATCCTGGACATCCTCTAGGATCGCCTTCGTCTCTCCTGGAAGGAGCGGGCTCGCGAGAGTCCGCTCCTTCTCTTATGGGGCTGCCCGCCGGCGGCCAGGCAGCTGGGGCCCGGCGCTCTCAAGCCTGCGGTCGCCGGAAGTCGCGCAGCAGCTCCTGGGCCGAGACCGACAGGAAGTCGCCCTCGCGGTTGCGCAGGAGGAAGCGTCGGCCCTGGTCCAGCACCCGCTTCAGGCGGTAGCTGCCCCCTCGCGCGCTGGACAGCTGCTCGCCGGGCAGGAGCCAGGGCAGGTCCTCGGCTCGCAGACCCTCCCCATCCGAGGCGCCCTCCCCCGCCGGGCCGCGCTGGGCGGCCTGCCGCAGCTCGAAGACCGGCTCGGACTCGGTCCGCCTCCGGCGGCGTCCGCTCCGTCGGGCGCGCTCGCGTGGTCCGCGACCGTGAGCCGCCGCAGCCTCTTCGTGCGCGGCTTCGACCGCGACCTCGGTCACCTTGCCGCGGCTCCGGATCAAGCGGAGCAAGCGCTCGGCCAGGGGCACCAACTCCTCTTCCGGCCAGGCAGTCTCGAGGTGAAGGCCGAGGCCGGTGCCGAAGCTGGCGGCCGAGCGCAGCAAGGCCATGCGCGGCGTCGGTCCGGGGAACAGGCCCTGTTCGATCCAGCGGTCGAGCAGCGGGCGCGCGCACAGCGAGCCGGTGCGTTGCCACCGCAGCTGGGCCGGAGCGCCGCCCTCGCGCAGCAAGCTCCGCAGCAGGCCTTGGAGCTCCTCCTGCGGGACCGTCAGCGTCTGGCCGGCGCCTTCGCGGCCGTACAGGATCAGACGGGCTCGGTGGCGGAGCGCCATCAGCTGCGCGGCGGGCGGGAGAGGAACCAGGCCAGGGCGCCGACCAGGAGCAGCCCGAGGGCCGGCATCCAGCGGGCACGCCGAGTGGCGGCGCCGATCTCCTGGCGGTGGTCCAGCTCGGCCCGTAGCCAGTCGCGGAGGCCCTGCACCGAGGCGATCACCTCGGCGCCGACCTGGTCATCGTCGCGGTGCCCCTGGAGGAAGCGGTCGCTCTCCTCCAGGGTGCGCGCGAGCCGCAGCGGCTGGTGGGCGTCCAGCAGCAGCTGGAAGCGCTGCGGGTCGGCGTGGCCCGGGGTGAGCCGCTCCAGGGCGGACACGGCGAGCTGCGCTTCGTGCAGCGCGCCGGCCTGGTAGTAGAGCAGGAAGCGCTCCGACTCGACCGGCCACAGGTCCTCCCGCTGTTGGAGTTCCTGGTGGCGTTCGAGCAGGGCGCGGGCGTCCTCCGGCTGCTGGAGCTGCGCCGAGCTGGCCGGGGCCGGCAGCGGGGCAGCCACCAGGGCCGGCGCCAACAGCAGGCCCCAGACGCCCAGCGAGGCCAGCCTCCGAGAGCGGCGCGCCGCGCCGATCACCCGCTCGCCTCCGCCATCCACTCCCGCGCCTGCACCCAGGTGACCGGGTTGCGGTCGTCGTGGAAGGCCTCGCCGGCCGGCAGCGTGTCCGCCTCCCCCACCTGGCCGGCCAGCGAGGCCGCGCCGACGTGGACCGGCGCGTCGGCGGGCAGGGCCTGCTGCAGGCGTTCGAGGGGAGGCAGCGCCAGCTCGTCGCGCGCGAAGGCGACCACGTTGCGGGAGAAGGGCACGCGGTGCAGGCGGACGCGGCCGTCGTAGGCCTGGAGCAGGCCGGCCAGCACGCCGCCGACGGCGCCGCCTTCGGTGCCCGCCCGCGAGCTGGTGCCGAGGTTCACCGCCAGCACTCCGCCCGGCCGCAGGTGCTGCCGGGTCTCGGCGAAGAACTCGACCGTGCACAGGTGGGCCGGGATCTCGAACTGGGAGGCGTAGGCGTCGAGCAGGAGGAAGTCCAGGTCCTCGGGCGCGGTGCGGAGCAGCAGGCGGGCGTCGCCGATCTTGAGCTCGGTGCGCGACGCCAGCTCCTCGGGGGCCGGCATCCATCGGTGGCCGAGCTGCGCGGCTTCGGCGTCCAGCTCGACCCCGGTCGCGCGCCATTCGCGCCCGGCGAGTCCGGCCGCGACCGGACCGATCGCGGCGCCGCCGGCGTGCCCCAGGGACCAGAAGCGCACCGGGCGGTCCGGGTCCGCTCCGTCCATCGCGTAGAGCGGAGCGAGCAAGAACAGGTCGTAGTAGCCGCCCGGCCAGCGTTGCCCCGGCACCCAGCGAGATTGATAGCTGTCCACCCCCTCGTTCATCTGCAGCCAGCGCTCGCGGTCCTCCTCCTGCTCGGCTTCGCCGAAGCCCACCACCCGCAGGCGTTGGTAGGGCGTCTCCACCACCGCGTGGACCCGGGTCTCCAGGCCCGGCAGGGTCGGCAGGTTGGCCTCGCGGGAGGGGTCCTCCGGCAGCAGGGTCAGCAGCGGGAGCGCGGCGGCGGCGGCGAGGGAGCGCCGGCCGCCGCGCAGCAGCGCTCCGGACAGGATCAGGCAGGCCGCCAGCAAGGCCAGGGTGAGGCGGATGCCGAGGAAGGGGATCGCCAGGTAGGTGGAGCCGAAGACGCCGAGCAGCGAGCCCAGGGTCCCGGCGGCCGAGATCTCCCCGGCCGCGCGACCGGCGCCGCGCTCGGCGGAGCGGATCTCCACCAACAGCGGGGCCACCATCGCCAGCAGCAGGATCGGCGGGGCGAAGAACAGCAGCGCGCCGCCCAGGGAGCCGCCGAGGGCGATGCCCGCCGCCTCGTCCAGCCGCAGGCCGGGGGGCAGCAGCCAGGCACAGAAGTGCGGCAGCAGCACCAGGCCGATCCCGAGCAGCGCTCCGGCGCCCAGGAGCAGGCGGGAGGCCCAGCGCCAGGGTTCGATGCCGCGCCGCGCCAGGCGGCCTCCCAGGCCGGCTCCGGCGGCCATCGCGAGCAGCACCACGCCGATCTGGTTGCTCCAGACCAGGGAGGTGGTGCCGAACCAGGGAGCGAGCCAGCGCACCCCCAGGATCTCCAGGGCGAGCGCGGCGAAGCCGGTGAGCGCGGCGGCGAGCAGGGTGGTCATCGGCTTGCGGGGAGGTCCAGCCAGCGGATCATGGCGGGGTAGACGGTCTCGGGGTCCGGGTTGCGGGCGAAGTTCTCGAGCAGGGTGGCGAAGCTGCGCTGCACCTGCAGCCGCCGGGTGAGCGGGGAGCCGTCGAACTCGATCACCACCGGCCGGTCCAGGTCGAGCAGGGCGTCGTTCAGGTAGAGGTCGAGCGAATAGACCCCGCGGCCGGCGATGAGGATGCGGTTCTCCTGCGGGAAGACCTGGGCCCGGATCGCGCTGGGTTCCTCGAGCTCCACCCCGTACTCGAAGGCCTGGACCAGGATCCAGTACAGCCGGCCCGACCAGGGGTCCATCAGGCGGTAGTCCAGCTCGAGCGGGTACGGCTCTCGGGGGGCGGCATCTCGCAGGTAGCTGAGGGCGCTGGGCATGTCGGGGAATTGCCCCCAGGCCCCTTCCCGGAAGTTCATGCGGCAGTGCTTCAGGAGGTCGGCGGCGAAGGTCTGGCGATCTCTCAGATCGTCGTCGATGTCGATCTCGAGCAGACCCAGCACGAAGGGATTGAGCGCGATCGGGAAGCCAGGATGGGGAATCCGGCGCGGCAGCGACCAGAGGGCGGCGACCCCGCGTTGGCGGCGCACGATCGCCTCGGGCCCCGGCCAGCCCTGGACCCAGGTCGGGGCGACCAGGCCGACGGTCTGGAAGAAGTGCGGCAGCAGCGCGGCGAAGACCGTGGCCGGGATCTCCCCGCCCGGCTGCGAGACCAGCGAGACGCGGTTCCGGTCGACCGGATAGGCCGCCAGGACGTCGGCGATGGCATCGACCAGGCGCCTGCGGCCGGCCAGGCTGAGGTCCTCGATCGGGAGGTCGAGGAAATTGAGCTGCAGGATGAGCCAGCTCCGGCGGAAGGCCACCGGTACCTCGACGAGATCGTCCTCCGGATCGACCTGGTTGCCGATCAGGATGAGCAGCGGCAGCGGCCCCGCGGTGAAGGCGCGCTGGTCCGGCAGCAGCAAGCGGTACGGCTGGCGGAAGCGCGGGCTGACGGCCTCGATCACCGGCTCCTCGGTCGGCCGCTCCGGGGAGCGCGCCTCGCGCAGGAGCGCCGACCAGGCCTCGAGGTTGCGCAGCGGATCGACCGGGTAGTTGGCCGCCAGGGACTCGAAGGCCACGGTGGCGGCCTGGCCCCTCTCGGCCACTTCGGCCGGTCGCCCGTCCATCACCGCCTGGATCCACTCGGCGACGGCCTCGCGCAGCGCGCTGCGTTCCGGCTCGGGAAAGGGAGGCAGCGGAGCGGCGGCCGGCTCCTGGGCCACGGCCGCGGTGCAGCACCGGGCCAGGCCGGCGAGCCAGCTCATCGGGCGTCGGCCCGGGCGCGGGCGGCGAGCACCGCGAGC
>CAZXTO010000223.1:4478-6039 GCA_964643675.1 uncultured Planctomycetales bacterium | reverse complement strand
CCGGCACGCGCGGGCGACGGCGGCGGCGCGGACGGCCCTCTTCGGCTGAGCCGAAGCGGGCCGCCCGGAATGCCCTGCTCAGGGCATCAGGTGCATGGAGACCCGGTTGCTGAGGTGTCCGGTCGCGCCGCTGCCGATGGCGGCTTGGAGGTGGAGCAGCCGGGAGCTCAGCTGCGGCGTCCACGGCACCTGGATGAGCTCATGAAGGCCCTGCGGCGGGATCGGCAGGGGCCGCGTCTGCGCCACGGTCGTGCCCAGGTCGAGCTGCGACGCGCCGAAGGGGGTCGGGCTGGCGCCGAGGGCGTCGGCCACGGCGATCACCGCCCAGTCGCCGGTGGCGGCGACCTCGACGTTCAGCGTTTCGCCGCGCGCCGGGAAGCCGAGCACGCGCAGGTCGGCCGGCCGGGCGTCGGCGCACAGCACGTCGCCGCCGTGGCCGAAGGTGTTGGCGTGCGCGTCCTTCGAGCCGAAGACCACCACTTGGCCGGTCGGGTCGAGGTCGACGTGGAAGGCCGAGCCGTCCATCCAGTACTCGCTGGCGACGGAGCCGGCGGCGTCGATCACGATGCCCTCGGGGGTCTGGTGGAAGCTGTCCCCCCAGGAGGCGACCGCCACGGTCTCGCCGGCGTCGTCGATGTCCATGTCCCAGGCCCAGAGCTGGAGCGTGGTCCCCGGGGCGCTGACTTGGTGACGGTAGAGCTCGACGCCCGACGCCAGGTCGTGCAATCGAATCTCGAACTCCTCGCCGTCCCCGTCCTGGACGACGTAGCCGACGCGGCTGCCGTCCTGGCTCAAGGCCAGCGGGCCGCAGAACTTGGCGGTGTCGAAGTTGATCTCCTCGGTCCGGGTCCAGACCCCCGGCGCGGTCTCGCGGAACACCTGCACCATGCCGTAGCCGCCGAAGGCGAAGCTGTGGCCGTCGCCGGACAGGTCGGAGCCGCTGAACATGCAGTAGAGGCCGTAGTCGCGCATCTTCTCGCGCAGTAGGACCTGGCCGCCGTGGACGTCGTAGAGCTTGATCTGGTCGCTCACTTGGAGCATCGCCAGCGCGCCGTCGTCGCTGATCTCGGTCTCCTGAGGAATCGCCGCGCCGCTGACGACGCCGAAGCCGCGCTCGGAGAGCAGGACGCCGTCCTTGGTGAAGGCCTTGGTCTTTACCGCGCCGCTGGGGTAGCCGAACCAGGCGAAGACGACCTCGCCGTCATCGCTGATGCGGACGCCGTGGCCGTCGGAGTAGTAGGCGTCGCTGATCGGGAACGAGGCCGACCAGGCCGGCAGGTTGGGGTCGCCCTCGAGGTAGACCTCGAGCACCGGCTCGAGGTCGTAGCCGCCGCCCGCCGCCGGGGTCGAGTAGATCGAGATCGCGGCGCAGGTCGTGGCGTCGTCCGCGACCGCCACCTTGGTGCTGAGCGAGTCCGATCGCACGTCGAAGACGTGACGCTGGCTGCTCGCCGGGTACAGCCGGTGGCCTTGGTTGTTGAGGTCCATCCCGGCCATGACCAGGGCGCCGTGGTCGCCGACCGAGACGTCGTCGACGATCCAGCCCTGGCCGGCGTCGTCG
>CAZXTO010000223.1:0-4378 GCA_964643675.1 uncultured Planctomycetales bacterium | reverse complement strand
CGGCGTCGTCGAAGCGCCAGAGCGGCATCCCGGTGGCGCCGGAAGGACCGGAGGCAAGGAAGCGGGGACCCTCATGGCTGCGCCGCGCGGAGAGCCGTCGTGGCGGCGCAAACGCAGACGCAAGGACCGTGCCAAGTGGTCCTCCCCGGGCCGGCGGGCTGGCCGTGCGCAAACGCACTGGGCCGTGCGTGGCCTCCCTGCCCTGGCCGGGTCAGGGGGAGCGGAGGCGCCTAGTCGACCGACACGCCCGGCTTGACGATCGCGCCGTGGGCCGTTCGGCCGTCGATCAGCACCGTCAGCGGCTGCGAGAGCCGCAGCAGCCGGACCCCATTCGGCCGCTGCTCGGCCACCGGCTGCGCCCGCAGCCAGTCCAGGTCCAGCTCCCCCTCGCCCAGGTGCGGGTTCACGGTGAAGTAGCCGACGCTGAAGCTGGTCATGTTGTTGAAGAAGTGGCTGCCCTCCGACGGCTGCACGTGCAGGCCCTCGAAGCCGGTCTCGAGCACCACCCGCGCTCCGGCGATCTGGCTCCACTCGACCGGGATGCCCAGCCAGGGGTCGCTCGAACCCCACCGCCCCGGCCCGAGCAGCAGGTAGGGCCGCTCCTCGCGCTCCAAGATGGCGTTCAGCTCGCCGATCGCGGCCGCGGTCTCCCGGCTCCTCGACCGCTCGAACTCGCCCGGGTCGACGAACAAGACGTCCTGGATGGTCTCGTTGCGGCCGTTGCCGAGCGCCCGGTCGCTGGAGCACAGCAGCTCCCGGTCCGGGATGCCGTCGAAGTCGATGCGGATGCGCTCGTGGGAGACCACCAGCGGCCGCATCTGCAGGAAGGCCAGCCGCCGCGGCACCCCGATCGGGGTCTCCATGTCGACCGCGAACTCGACCTCGACCGGGCCGCCCATGCCCCAGGAGCCGACCTGGAGCAGCTCGTCGACCAGCTCGGCCAGCGGGAAGCGGTCGTGCTTGAGCACGCTGGCGAAGCTGACGATGCGCACCCCGGGCCGCGACACGCCGTCGGAGATGCGGCCGTCCTGCGGGCTGTAGACCGAGCCGACCAGCGGCAGGACGCCGTCCTGGTCGGCCTGGGCGATGTCGTAGCGGGTCGGCTCCGGCGAGCCGCGCTCCTCGGCGAACTCGGTGCTGGCGTCCAGATCCAGGGCGTAGAACTGGCGCTGGGCGTTCTCGAGGATGTCCTCGACCGCCGAGAAGTCCGGCAGGTGGCGCGGGTACTTGGGAGAGAAGCGCAGGCCGCCGAGGCCTTCGACCACCAGCTTGCCCAAGCCCATGCCGACGCAGGCGACGCCGTCCTCGGGCTTGACCGGGCCGTGCGGATAGTAGTTGTGGCTGCGCGCCACGCCGGCGAAGGTTGGGTAGTAGCGGCGGCCGTGCCAGCGCCCGAACAGCCGCTGCACCACCACCGCCATCTTCTCCTCCTCATGCAGGAAGGGCGTGGCGCGGATGAAGCTGCGCGCCTTGGCGGCGTAGGTGGAGGCATAGACCAGCTTCACCGCCCGGCACAGCTCGACCAGCCGGTGCTCCGGGTCGCCGCCGGTGTTGGGCAGCATCAGGGTCTCGTAGATGCCGGCGAAGGGCTGCAGGTGCGAGTCCTCCAGCAGGCTCGAGGAGCGGACCGCCAGCGGGCCGTCGAAGAACTGCGACAGCGCCCGCAGGTCCTCGATCAGCTCGCGCGGCAGGTCGGCGGCGAGGAAGCGCCGGCGCAGCTTCTCGTCCGGGACCTCCTCGTCGAGCGCGATCGAGTAGAGGTCGTTCTCGGCCATGAAGCGGTCGAACATGTCGGTGGTGATGACCACCGTCGGCGGCACCGAGACCTCGACCTCGCCGTGGGAGCTGACCGGCTGGTAGTGGAGCAGGTAGTTGATGAAGGCCAGGCCGCGGGCCTTGCCGCCCAGCGAGCCGTGGCCGATGCGCGAGAAGCTCAGCGTGTCGTCGAAGGTGTCGCGGTCGAAGTCGGCGACGGCGCCGCGCTGGAAGTCGCGCCGAGCCTGGTTCAGCGTGGTGGTCAGGAAGCCGCGCAGGGCCTCGCCGTCTTCGAAGTCGCCGACCGCCTTGGGCGCCAGCTCGTTCGCCAGCGCGAACTCGGTCCGGGCCCGCATCCAGGTCGAGAAGTCGTTGCGCAGGGCGTGGTGCAGCAGCGAGTCGGCCGGCACCTCGCGGACCTTCTCCTCGAGCTCGCGGATCGACTTGGCGCGGCCGATGACCGAGCCGTCGGGGCGGCGGAAGTTGAAGGGGCCGAAGCCGAAGCTCTCGAGCATGAACTCGCGCATGCGCTGGTAGAGCCGGGGCGAGTTCTTGTCGACGAAGGCGGCGTCGGCGTCGTTGGCCAGCGCCTGGAAGCGCGGCTCCGAGCTCTGCATCATCACCGGCATCAGCGGGTCGAGCTCGCGGACCCGCTGCAGCAGCTCGAGGCCGGCCTCGGGGTCCTCCTCGCCGCCGCGGCGCCGCGGCAGGCCGGCGTCGGTGATCACCCCGAGCAGGTGCTGGCGGTGTTCCTCGTAGAGCCGCTTGGCCGACTCCAGGTCCTGGGCCAGCAGCACCTTGGGCCGCGCCCGCAGCCGCAGCAGCTTGCGCGACAGGTTGACGCCCTCGGAGATCACCCGCTGCGATTGCTCCAGGATCTCGGAGTAGAGCAGCGGCAGATAGCTCGACAGGAAGTTGACCGAGTCCTCGACCAGCAGCACGGCGCGCACGCCGACCCGGGCGGTGTCGTGGAGGACGTTGACGCGGTCCTCGATCAGCTTGATGACCGCGACCAGCAGGTGGCTGTCGCCCGACCACAGCAGCACGTAGTCGAAGGGGTGGCGCGGGCGCTGCTCGATGATCTCGCGCAGCATGGCGGCGTCGTAGCCGAGCAGGACCACCGGCAGCGGGCCGTAGTTCTCCTTGACCTCGTCGGCGAAGGCCAGCGGGTCGAGGTCGCCGAGCTGCGGCGTGATCAGCACCATGTCGAAGCGGTGGTGCCCCTCGAGCATGGCGATGGCCTCGTTGCCGGTGGAGACCCGCTTCAGCCGCGGCGCGTAGCGCAGGTTGAGCTCGTTGTAGTCGCTGAGCAGCGGCTCCAGCGACTGGCCGTCCTCTTGCAGGATGAAGGCGTCGTAGAGGCTCGAGACCAGCAGCACCTCCCGGATCCGGAAGGGCATGAGCATCTCGAAGCCTTCCATGCCGGCGCGGGCGGCGAAGTCGGTCGGGGCGCGGGAGCTGGGGGTCACCAGGGGCCAGTATGCCGGGGCCGGGGGGCAAGAAGAACGGGCCGGCCCGTGGAGGGCCGGCCCGGTGTCGGATTCCGCCGCCGTCACCCGGCGGCGGAGTCGGCGGGGATCAGACCACGCCCTGGTCGAGCATGGTGTTGGCCACCTTGAGGAAGCCGGCGATGTTGGCGCCGTTCACGTAGTTGCCCGGGGTGCCGTAGGTCTCGGCGGCCTCGGCGCAGGTCTGGTGGATGTTCTTCATGATGCCCTTGAGCCGCTCGTCGACCTCTTCGCGGCTCCAGGAGAGGCGCATCGAGTTCTGGCTCATCTCCAGGCCGGAGACCGCGACGCCGCCGGCGTTGGCCGCCTTGCCCGGGCCGTACATGATCTTGGCGTCCAGGTAGACGTCGACGCCGTCCGGGGTGGTCGGCATGTTGGCGCCTTCGGAGACCAGCGTGACGCCGTTCTTGATCAGGTTCTTGGCGTCCTGGCCGTTGATCTCGTTCTGGGTCGCGCTCGGGAAGGCGCAGTCGGCCTTGATGTCCCACAGCGGGTTGTAGCCCAGGCCGGCGTCGACCGGGGTGTAGGTCGAACCCGGGAACTGGTCCACGTACTCGCTGATGCGGCCGCGGCGGTTGTTCTTCAGGTCCATGACCCAGGCCAGCTTGTCGGCGTCGATGCCGGCGGGGTCGTGGATCATGCCGCCCGAGTCGGACAGGGTGATGCACTTGCCGCCGAGCTCGTTGACCTTCTCGGTGGTGTACTGGGCCACGTTGCCGGAGCCGGAGACCAGGCAGGTCTTGCCCTCGAGGGAGTCGCCGGCGGCGGCGAGCATCTCGGCGGCGAAGTAGACCGCGCCGTAGCCGGTGGCCTCGGGCCGGATCAGCGAGCCGCCCCAGTCGAGGGCCTTGCCGGTCAGCACACCGGTGAACTCGTTGCGGATGCGCTTGTACTGGCCGAACAGGAAGCCGATCTCGCGGCCGCCGACGCCGATGTCACCGGCCGGCACGTCGGTGTCCGGGCCGATGTGACGCTGCAACTCGGTCATGAAGGACTGGCAGAAGCGCATCACTTCGTTGTCGGACTTGCCCTTCGGGTTGAAGTTGGCGCCGCCCTTGCCGCCGCCCATGGGCAGGCCGGTCAGGCTGTTCTTGAAGGTCTGCTCATAACCGAGG
>CAZXTO010000222.1:0-6053 GCA_964643675.1 uncultured Planctomycetales bacterium | reverse complement strand
CGCAGCCCCGGTCGCAGGGTCCAGGATCGGAACCCGCGGCCACCCCGATCCCGGTCCCGGCCGCCGCGGCCGCCCCGGTCCCGGTCGCCGCGGCGCGGCGCCGGCTTCTGGGCCGACTCGATGGCCGCCTCGACCTCTTCCTCGGGGAGCATGGCGATGCGGCGCGAGATCCGGACCTTGCCGAAGTTGTCGACCGAGACCACGATCACGTCGATCTCGTCGCCTTCCTTGCAGACGTCCTCGACCTCCTCGACCCGGCCATCGGCCAGCTCGGAGATGTGGCACATGCCCTCCTTGCCGGCGCCCAGATCGACGAAGCAGCCGAAGGGCTTCACCGAGGTGACCTTGCCGCGGTAGCGGGTGCCGACCTCGATGTCCTTGGTCTGCTCGTTGATCATCTCGATGCAGGCGCGGACCTTCTCGACCGGCGAGCCGGAGACCTGGATGTCGCCGTCGTCGTTGAGCACCGCCACGGTGACGCCGAAGTCCTCCTGCAGCTTCTTGATGTTGGCGCCCTTGGGACCGATCAGGAAGCCGATCTTCTCGGCCGGGATCTTGGTCGCCATGTTGATCGGGGCGTAGGGCGAGATGTCCTCGGACGGCCCGCTCAGCACCTCGTCCATCTTGTCGAGGATGTGGTTGCGGCCCTGGCGCGCCTGCTCCATGGCCTCCTCCATGATCGCGTCGGACAGGCCCTTGACCTTGATGTCCATCTGCAGGGCGGTGATGCCCTCGCGCGATCCGGTGACCTTGAAGTCCATGTCGCCGTGGTGGTCCTCGGAGCCGAGGATGTCGCTGAGCACGACGTACTCGTCGCCCTCCTTGATCATGCCCATGGCGATGCCGGCCACCGAGGCCTTGAGCGGCACGCCGGCGTCGAGCATCGACAGGCAGCCGCCGCAGACGGAGGCCATCGAGGAGGAGCCGTTGGACTCGGTGATGTCCGACACGATGCGGATCGTGTAGGGGAACTTCTGGTAGTCCGGCAGGACCATCCGCAGCGCCCGCTCGGCCAGGGCGCCGTGGCCGTACTCGCGGCGGGAGGTGCCGCGGATCGGGCGGGCTTCGCCGACGCAGTAAGGCGGGAAGTTGTAGTGGAGCATGAAGCGCTCCTTGTGCTCCCCGTGGTGCAGGTCGTCGATCAGCGCCTCGTCGTCGGCCGAGCCGAGGGTGGCGGCGACGATCGCCTGGGTCTCCCCGCGGGTGAACAGGGCCGAGCCGTGGGCGCGCGGCAGGAAGCGGTTCTCGATGTCGATCGGGCGGATGTCCTTCGGGCCGCGGCCGTCGACGCGGGTGCCCTTCAGGGTCATGTCGCGCTCGACGTCGTTGATGACCTTCTTGGTGGCCTTCTTGACCTTGGACTGGGCCTCGAGGGCCTCCTCGTCCTCGCCCTCGGGGGCCAGGGCGGCCTTGGCGTCGGCGACCAGCTGGTCGATGGCCTCGTAGCGCTCGTGCTTGCCCTGGGTCAGCAGGACCTTCTCGATGCGGTCGCGGGTGAGCAGCTCCAGCACCTTGGCCGGGGTCTCCTCGTCCTGCTCGGCGACCTCGATGACCTGCTTCTCGGGGGCGCCGCACTTCTGGCGCAGCTCCTCGGCCATCTCGCACAGCTCGCGGCAGACCTCGTGGCCGGCGCGCAGCGCCTTCAGCACCTCGGCCTCGGGCAGCTCCTTGGCGCCGCCCTCCACCATGGCGATGGCGTCGTCGGTGGCCGACAGGATCAGGTCCAGGCGGTTGGCTTCGCTGTTGAGCAGGGTGTGGGTCGGGTTGATCACGACGTTGCCGTCGATCCAGCCCATGCGCACGGCGCCCATCGGCCCCAGGAAGGGGATGTTGGAGATGTGCAGCGCGGTGAAGGCCGCCACCATGGACAGCGCGTCGGGCTCGTTCTCCTGGTCGTAGGACAGCACCGAGGACATGATCTGCACCTCGTTCTGGTAGCCCTCGACGAACATCGGGCGCACCGAGCGGTCGGTGACGCGCATCGCCAGCACTTCCTTGAGGCTGGGACGACCCTCGCGGCGGAAGAAGTTGCCGGGGATCTGGCCCGCGGCGTAGGTCTTCTCGCGGTAGTCGACGGTCAGCGGGAAGAACGGCAGGTCACGGGGACCTCCGTCCACCACGGCGGACATCACCACGGTCTCGCCGTAGCTCACGATCACGCAGCCGGCGGCTTGTTTGGCGACCCAGCCCGTCTCGAGGGTCAGGGTCCGTCCGCCGATCTCGCGCGAGACCGAATGGACGTTGGGGTTCTTGGAAACGGTCATCTTGTAGCTTTTCTCTCTCTTTCCGCTTTGGCCTGGACATGCCGCGTGGGTGAATTCCCTCCGCCGCGCCGTTGGCCGGATGGCGCAGCGGGCAGCGCCCGGAGGTGCTGCCCGCTGCCGACCGGGGTCATCCCCGGATTCCCAGTTCCGCGATCAAGGCCGCGTGCCGCTCGCTGTCGACTCCCTTCAGGTAGCGGACCAGCTTGTTGCGCTTGGCCACCAGCCCGATCAGGCCGCGACGGGTGGACACGTCCTTCTTGTGGGTCTGAAGGTGGGCGGTGAGGTTCTTGATGCGCTCGGTGAGGATCGCGATCTGGACCTCGGCGGAACCGGTGTCGCCCGTGGAACGGGCGAATTTGGCCACGATGGTGGCCTTGTTCTCTTTGCTGACGGACATGAAACCTCCTGTGGAGTCGCGTCGGTTGGGGCGGGTGCCCGGGACTCCCGATTCCCAGAACAGGGGTTCTCCAGGAATGGGGACGGAGCAGTATAGCGGGGAGGCCGGGCCGGCGCCGCAGCTCCCCCACCAGCGGCCGGACTCCCTAGAGCGGGGGCGGCGCCGGCAGCGGGGCCACCAGGGCCTCGAAGAAGCGCTCCAGCAGGACCTCGCGGCGCATCTCGGCCACCGTCGCCGAGTACTCGGCCGGCTTCAGCTTGAGGGTCTCGTCCAGGCCCAGCTGGGCCACGATGCGGCCGCGCTCGTCGTACAGCACCCCGGTGATGCGGGCCTGGAGGGTGCCCTGGGAGGCGCTGCGGACGTCGTCCCAGCGGCCCACCCGCAGGGCCAGGACGCCGGCCTCGGGCAGGCGCAGGGCGCTGGCGGGCACCGCCTCGCCGGCGGTCTGGCGGTCCACGTAGGAGGCCGCGAGCGGGCTGTAGCCGCGGTCGATCAGGGCCTGGCGGGCGTGGCTGCGCAGGTCCTCGACCGGGACCAGGCCGGCGGTCGGCTCGACCTCGAGCTGGACCACGGCGATGTTGGCCGGGGCCTGCTGCTGGTGCAGCCGGACCACCACCGGCTCGGCGTTGGGGAACTCCTCGGGCGGGATCTCGCAGGCGGCGGGGACGAGGAGCAGGAGCAGGACGGGCAGGAGGCGCGGCATCGGTCAGGGCAGGAGCACGGAGAAGGCGGTTCCGGGGACGGACAGGGTCCAACCCAGATGGTCACGCCGGAGCTGGCGGAAGAACACTCCCACCGGGGAGAAGCTGGCGGGGAGCTCCAGGGTCTCGACCTGGAGGGTCCACTCGTTGCCGGGGTCGGTCAACAGCGGCGGCTCGTCGGAGCCGCTGGCGGCGTCGGGCATCAGGCTGGGCAGGTCGAAGCTGCCGCTGGTGGAGGCGGCGGGCAGCCAGATCTCCCACTCGCTCGGCACCACGTCGTTGTCGACCAGCACCAGCCGGTACCAGTCGCCGGCGCCGGACAGGCTGTCGCTGAAGCTCAGCGTGACGCTGGGCCAGGTCTGGGTGCCGCTCGGGCCCAGCGGCACCGAGATGTCCGGCAGCACCACGGCGGTGACCGGCGGGGTGGAGGCCGCGGCGGCGACCTCGACCCGCCGCATCGCCTCGTCGCCGTCGCTGTCCTGGGCCCAGAGCTGGATCAGGGTGTTGGCGTTGTCGGCGCCCTCGGCCACGGCCAGGGTGTGCAGGGCCTGCTCGAGCTCGACCTCGGCGTCGCCGAAGGAGATCGAGCCGGTGCCGGTCACCGCGACCCCCGCCATGCCGGGGACCACGCTCGCGGTCGCGACGCTCTTCTCCACCGTCGGCGTATTGAAGTTGGCGCCGGTGGTGAGGGTGAGGGTGTAGATCCAGTCGTCCGAGGACACCCCGGCCAAGGAGCTCGGGGTCATCTCCAGGATCGGGGTGGCGCTGCTGCTGCCAGCCCCGTCGGTGGCGTCGACCAGGACCCGCGGATCGATCGCGAACAGGTCGAAGTAGCGCCCGGTGGCGGGATCGCCGCCGTAGTCCTCGACGTCGTGGAAGGCCGCGAACCAGCCCGGCCGGTCGGGCCGGATGCTGAGGCTGCTGAAGCCGAGCGGCAGGTCCAGGTCCTTCATCGCGTCGGGCTCGGCGACGCCGTCGGCGTCGAGCAGGAGCGGGCTGACGAAGCGGCCGGTGCCGCCGGCGACGCCGCCCACGGCCGGCACCACGGTCTTGGTCGGCGGCACCTTCTCGCGCAACGGGACCGACAGGAAGGAGCTGTCCACCCCCGCAACGGTCACGGTGTGGTAGCTGGAGTGGACCAGGGTGACGGTCTGCGCTCCGGCCCGCGCGCCGGCCAGCAGGCTGTCGTCGAAGACCACCGATCCGCCGGAGCCGGTGCTGCCGGAGTCGGGGTTGGCCGGACCGCTGAAGTCCTCGATGTAGACCTCGACGCTGCCGACCGGCTGCAGGGTGCGCTCGTGGAAGGCGACCACGGTCACGGTGCCGGTGGCCGGGTCGGGGCCGGTGAAACCGCGGAACACCGCCGAACCGGTGACCGGGTCCTGCATCTCGTTGCCGGAGGCGTCGGTCAGCCGCGCGGTGAAGGCGAAGGGGCCCTCGGCGACCGCGGAGACCGGGAAGGAGTCGGCGAGGAAGAACTTGTCCGGGCTCGGCAGCGCCGTGGTGCGCGTGCTGGCCGGGTTGGGCGCGAACTCGACCTCGACCGCCGAGATGGTCTCGGAGGCGATGCCGTAGGGCCGGAACTCCGGCAGGTCGGTGGCGAAGCGACTCGGGATCGAACTCGCGGGCGGCCCGAACTCGACCAGACTGGGCCGCACCGTGTCCTGGAAGTAGCTGGCCTCGACCCGGTAGGTGGTGCGCAGGCCGCCGCGCTCGAGATAGGAACCGAGGGTCAGCAGGCCGTCGGCGAGCACCGGGGCGCCGTTGCCGTCGCTGAGGTCGGTCGAGAACACCACCGTGCCCGGCCCGTTCACCGCCGGCAGGTCGGCGCTGAGCATGTCGCCGCCGAAGGCCTCCCAGATCACCAGGTGGGCGTTGTCGGTCACCAGCGCGGAGGCGCCGACGCCGACCTCGGTCGGGAAGGCGTCCAGGTTGCCGAGGTTGGCAGCCGCGGCGCCGCCGAGGTCGATGGCGCTCGGCCGCGCCAGGCCCATCGTGGTCCAGGCGGCGCTGTAGGGCGCGGCCAGGTTCTGCGGCACGAATTCGACGTCGGTGATGTCGGTCGAGATGTCGACCGTCATCGCCGCGCCGAGGTCGAGCTCGTCGTCGAGGTGCTCGAACTCGATCACCCGGTTGTTGCTGTGCCCGACCGGGACGTCATAGGCCGCGGCGACGCCGCCGGCTTCCAGGTCGACCGCCCCCGAGACCGAGGTGAAGTCGATCGGCTTCGAGAACACCGCCACGAAGGAGGGGTCGTTGGGCTCGTTGACCGCGCCGTCGGGCGGGAAGGCGCCGAGCACCCGCGGCGCCACCCCGGAGCTGGCGGCGGCGGTGCGGAAGCTGCCCAGGAAGCCCTTGTTGGTCGGCAGGCGCAGGCGCTGGCCGTCGAGGTCGGTCAGCTCGGTGGTGAGGTAGACCTCGTAGACGGTGTCGGTCAGGAGCTGGGCGCTGGGCGTGATCACGATCAAGCGATCGCCGCAGTAGCCGCTGGCGCCGTAGGCCACGGTTCCGGCCCCGCTCTTGGGGCGCAGCTGCACCGCCAGCGAGTTGACCGTGGCGAGGTTGACCGACTCCGAGAACCAGATCGCCAGGGGCGCCTGCACGTCGATGCCAGTGGCGCCGGCGACCGGGGCCATCGCCACCGCGCTGGGCCGTCCGTCCTTGCTCAGGGCGCCGTCGCTGGGCGCCACC
>CAZXTO010000221.1:0-6054 GCA_964643675.1 uncultured Planctomycetales bacterium | reverse complement strand
GAATAGGATGGGGACTTCCTGTGGCGCCGCCCGGCGCCTCGGGTCCCCTGAACGATGTCCTCGCGCGCGCTCCCGCTGCTGGTGCTGCTGGCCGTCCTGGCTGGCGTCTCCTATCTGATCTTCTCCGAGACCGAGCCGGCACCGCCGCCGGACGAGCCGGGTGTGGAGGAGGTCGAGCCGGGGAACGGGCCGGAGGGACCGATCGAGACCGCGCCGGCGCCGGGCGACAACGGCGGCCGCACGGTGCTGGATGGCGCCGAGGGCCCCGATGAGGACCTGGCCTTCGTGCGTGGCCGGGTGACCGGTCCCGGCGGCAGCCGGATCGCCGGTGCGCGGGTGCGGCTGGTGGCCTCGGGCGGCTTCCTGGCGATGGGCATGAGCCGCGAGGCGCTGGCCGAGGGCATGGTCGACTGCCGCGCCGACGGCTCCTTCTCGCTGCCGTGGCCGGCCGACGGCCAGGCGATGGCGGTGGCTGCCCTGGCGCCGGGCTTCGGCGCCCAGCGCGTGAACATCACCAACCCGGCCGACCGGATCGAGTTGAGCCTCGATCCCGCGGTGACGGTGGAGGGCCGGGTGATTGACGGCGACGGGCAGCCGGTGGGGGACGCGGTGCTGCATCTCTCGGCCAAGCAGATGATCCAGGACGGGCTGCCGGAGCCGCTCGAGACCGGCCGGGACGGCCGCTTCTCCTTCGATGCGCCCGCCGCGGGCAGCTATCAGCTGCGGGTGCGCAGCGCCGCCGGCGCCGACGCGGTGTTGGATCCGCTGGAGGTGGCCGCCGGCATGGAGCCGCTCACCATCCAGGTGCGGGGCACGGGCGGCCTGATCGTGCGGGTGTTCGAGACCGACGGCGCGCCGGTCGAGGGCGCGCGGGTCGCGATCCGCTTCTCCAGCTCCCAGGGCAACCGCTTCGGCCCCAAGCAGACCCGCAGCGGGGCCGACGGCGTGGCGCGCTTCTACGCGGTGGACCGCGGTTCCTGGCTGCTGAGCGTGAGCGCGCCCGGCTTCGCCAAGGTGCAGCGGCGCCATTTGCAGCAGAACGAGGGGCCGGTCGAGGTGGCGGTGGAGATGGCCGCGCCGGGCGCGATCGAGGCGGTGGTGGTCGACCGCGACGGCGTGGCGGCCGCGGACTTCGAGGTCCAGCTGCACTCGCCGAAGGCTGCCCTGCGGATGCAGGTAGCGTCCTTGGCGGCGCGCACCGATGAGGAGGGCCGGGTCCGCTGGGAGGGCCTGCACTACGGGCCCTACCGTCTGATCGGCGGCGGCATCGGCTGGCAGATGGAGCTCGAGGGCGTGATCGGCGCCGAGGGCGAGGGCGGCCAGCCCAAGGAAGGCTTCGGCGCCTCCGTCGCCAACGTGGAGGTGCTGCCGGGCGAGACTGCCATCACCGAGCTGCGGCTGGAGGGCCACGCCCGGGTGCGGGCCGAGGTGGTGGGGGCGCGAGGCCCGGTGGCCGAAGCCGAGGTGCGGCTGCACCAGCGCGGCGTGTCGAAGGGGCATCCCTCCTCGATGGCGGTGACCGGCGCCGACGGCGTGGCGCTGATGCCCCCGGTGCGGCCCGGGCACTACCAGGTCTCGGTGCGCGCCATGGACGGCAAGCTGGAGCTACCGGTGAAGGATGGCCTGACGGTGGACGAGCCGCGAGAGGAGCTGCGCATCGAGCTGCCGATGGGGGCGGTGGCGGGCCGGCTGCGGACCAGCTCCGGGCCGGTGGCCGGCGCCAGGGTCGAGATCGCCGGCAGCGGCGTGATCGGGAGCTGGGCCGAGACCGGGCCCGACGGCAGCTTCCTGCTCCAGTACCTGCCGCAGGGGGAGTACCGCCTGCGCTCCGAGGTGGAGGGCTACCTGCCCTGGACCTCGGCGCCCTTCGGCAGCGACGGTCGCAGCCAGGTGGAGCTCGGCGAGGGCGTGCTCTACCGCGAAGCGACCATCCAGGGCCGCGCCTTCGGCCTGCCGCCCGACCAGGCCGGCGGCTTCGCCCTGCGGGTGGCCGAGCTGCGCGACTCCACCGGCAACCGCGTCGGCGTGGCCGCGCTGGAGGCCGGCGACCGCTTCCACTTCGAGGGCCTCCAGCCCGGCAGCTACCAGCTGATCCTGACCGCCGGTGGAGTCATCGGCCAGCCCATCCCGCTCCAGCTGAAGGAAGGGGAGAACCCCGTCGAGGTGCGTTAGGCCGGTTGGTGTCAGGCTCCTTCGTAAGATTTCGTGGAGAACTCGGCCCGGACCGATCTGCTCTCGCGAAGCCGGCGCTGGCTAGAACAGGATCGCTTAAAATATTGATTTGGAACGGGTTGCGTTCTCCGGCAGGGTTTCGGAGGTGATGGACTGTGGGATTCTCCACCAGATCTTCCTGGCTTCCGGTGTTTCCCCAGGGAAAAATCCCGGTATCTTTAATGAGGGGCGCCCTCCCGTGAGGGACCGTTCCTGAACCCCTTCCCCCTGACCCTGAAGAAGGACCTCAGATGAGAATTTCCATCCTCCTCGGCGCCGTCCTTGGTGCTGCGCTCGCGACTCCCGCCAGCGCGCAGGACTGGCCGAACCTCCCGACCGCCTTCCAACCGGCTGGCGCCTACCAAGATGACTTCGAGGCCCATGCCGGCGTGGTCCCGAGCCACATGGCGACCAATGCCTTGGACGCCGTCACTGGCTTGGCCGATCCCGACGCGTGGTGCAACATCGGCCAGCAGGGCATTCCCCTGTCCGCGGCCTCCGGCGCCTACTGCCTCGAGATGGGTCTGGACCCGACCTACAACGGCACCTTCCGCGACGTCCGCAACGGCCTGGTCATCGGCCTCGACGGCACCGCCGCCGGCGGCGACCTGTGGCTGCGCGCCAAGGCCATCAACCACGGCGAAGAAGGCGACGTCTGGGACGGCGTGTGGGTCTCCACCGACGGCCTGAACTGGACCCAGGCCTACGGCTACTGGAGCGGCCTCGGCCTCAGCACCGGCGTCTGGGGTGACACCCCGGCCATCGGCCTGAGCAACACCGGCACCTCGACCGCCGGCCAGTTCTACCTGCTGGTCGCCCAGGACGACAACTACCCCTATGGGTACCTCGACGGCCTCGGCATGGACGACATCGACGTCAGCACCACCGCCCCGCCGCCGTACTTCCCGAACCTGCCGACCACCTTCCAGCCGGCCGGCGCCTTCAGCGAGGACTTCGAGTCCCTCGGCGGCGTGGTCCCGAGCTACATGGGCGTGAACGCGACCAACGCGGCCACCCACATGCCGGACCCGGAAGCCTACTGCAACGCCGGCCAGACCCTGCCGGTGGTGTCCGCCGCCAACGGCATGTACTGCCTGGAGATGGCCTTCGACCCGATCTCCAACAACAACCACACCGTCCGCAACGGCCTGGTCATCGGCCTCGATGGCACCGGCGTCACCAGCGACCTGTGGCTGGACTTCCAGTACTACGAGCACTTCGAGACCTCGGACGACTGGGACGGCATCTTCCTGTCCGATGACGGCGTCAACTGGACCTTGGTCGAGCAGCTCTGGAGCGGCTCCACCACCTGGGCGCCGCAGGCGAAGATCAACCTGAACAACGTCGGCGTCAACCTGTCCGGCCCGTTCTACCTCCTGTTCGCCGAGCAGGGCAGCTCCGGCTACGGCGTTTCCGACGGCATCGGCATCGACGACATCAACGTCAACACCACGCCGCCCCCGCCGCCGTTCCCGACCCTGCCGACCAGCTTCATGACCGCCGCCGGCTACAGCGACGACTTCGAGTCCTACGCTGGCGTGGTCCCGAGCCACTTCGGCATCAACGAGCTCGACGACACCACCGGTCTCACCGATCCGGAGGCCTTCTGCAACGTCGGTCAGCACGGGCTGGCCCTCAGCACCACCTCGGGCCTCTACTGCCTCGAGATGGGCATGGTCCCCGGCACGACCAACTACCACCTGGTGCGCAACGGTCTCGTGATCGGC
Source organism: uncultured Planctomycetales bacterium (assembly GCA_964643675.1). GTDB lineage: Bacteria > Planctomycetota > UBA1135 > UBA1135 > UBA1135 > J029. Next base: position 2,116 of record CAZXTO010000221.1, on the reverse strand, counting down.
CTCAACGGCGCCGGAGCCAGCCAACTGAACCTGGACTTCCAGGCCATCGACCACGGTGAAGAGACCGATGGATGGTACGGCGTCTGGGTCTCCGAGGACGGCATCAACTGGGTGCTGGCCTACGGCCCGTGGACGAGCTTGCTCTCCTCCTGGCAGGCCGTGTCTGCTGGTGATCTCGCCGCGGTCGGTGCCAACACCAACGGCGACTTCTACCTGCTGTTCGCGCAGCGCGACAACTTCCCGTACGGCTACCTGGACGGCATCGGCATCGATGACATCACCATCTCCGGCCCGCCCGGCCCGGCCCTGTCGGTCTCCGGTCTGGTCGCTGGTGGCATCGCCACGATCTCTGCCTCCAACTGCACCCCCGGCGGCCTGATCCGTCACGGCTACTCGCTCTTGGGCGGCGGTCCGACCGTCACACCGTACGGCGATCTGCTGCTGAGCCCGCCCTACACCGAGCTGCCCGCCATGGCGGTCGACGCCTCCGGTAACGCCTCGATGGCGTCGCCGGTCCCGGCTGGCACCACCGGCGTCAGCGTCTGGATGCACGCCTTCGACCTCGGCTCCCTGACCTTCACCAACGGTCTGGCCGAAGTCATCGGCTGATCCGTCTCACGGATCCAACTCCGAGCCCTTCCCCTCCGGGGGGAGGGCTCTCTTGGTGTCAGGCTCCTTCGTAAGATCCCGTGGAGAACTCCACGCTGACGGAAACGTACGGGCGGACCGATTCGGCGCCGGTCCTCGCCCCGTCTCCGTCCATCGCCCTCACTCCGCTGGCGGCTCCGGGTGATGGTGGATCACGCGCCTGCCGGCCGAGTTATCCACGAAATCTTACGAAGGAGCCTGACACCTAGAACGTGTACGCGACCACGTTGCTGGTGCGGTAGCTCTGGAGCTCGAGGGCCTGCAGCAGGTAGGTGCGGCCGGAGGCGGCCAGGGGCACGTTGGCGGTGAAGCCGGCGGCGCCGCCGGCGGCGGTGGCGGTGCCGGCCTGGTAGAGGGGGAAGCCGATGTCCAGGCTCAGGCCGGCGTAGGCGTTGACCGGGGTGATGCCGGGGTTGACGCCCCACACCAGGTGGATCTGCGCCGCCTCGGTCGCGTAGTCGGTGGCGATCGTGTTGAGGTACCCCGCCGCCCCGGGCACCGGCGTGCGCAGCAGCAGGATGGGCACGAGCTCCATGCGCAGCTCGGTGGCGCCGTACTCCAGCGCCCATTGCAGCCCGGGCGGCGCCGCCGGCAGCTCCAGGTCGTGGAAGCTGCCGTTGATCGCGCCCGCGCTCAACAGCGCCACGACGTCGCCGTAGGCCGGCGCATAGGCCGGATCCAGCTCCACCCGCAGGTTGCCGGCGAGGTGGGCGGTGCCGGCGACGGTCAGTTCATCGCGCTGGCCCGCGCCCAAGCCCGCGACCTTCAGCTCGGTCCAGGATCCCTCGCGCAGGATCAGGTCCTGCTCGAAGTGCAGCGCGCCGAGCTCCACGCCCGGCCGGCCCGGAGCCAGCACGCCCGAGACGTCGGCGGTGATGGCCAGCACGCCGTCGTCCCCGCGCAGGGTGCTCGGCCCGGCGGCCACCACGACCCGTCCGGAGGCGCAGCGCGCGCCGCCGTTCAGCTCCAGCACCCCCGGGAACTGGCCGCCGTTGCCGATCAGCAGGTCGCCGCCCGAGCCGCTGGGATAGAGCGGCGCCAGCTCGACCGCGGCGCCGTCGAGCACCAGGATCCCGCTGCCCTCCAGGTAACCGTAGAGCGGGTAGTCCCCGACGTAGACCGGCCCGTCCACCAGCACCCGGCCGCCTCGCAGGGTGAGGGTGGGGAAGGCGGTCTTGTCCTCGACCTGCACGATCAGGGGCCGGAAGCGCTGCTCGAGCTGCAGCTCGAAGCCGCCGAGATCGAAGACCACCTCGCCGGCCGCGATGAAGGAGGTCGAGATGTGCGTCAGCGCGTCGAATTGGACCGTGTACGGAGCCGGGGCGACCAGGTCGAAGGTGGTCTCTCCCCAGTAGCCGGGCGCCACGCCGGTGCTCCAGTTGCCGGGGTCGTCGAAGTCACCGCCGGCCGGTTCGATCCAGTGGTGCTGGGCAGCTGAGGGGGCAGCGCAGAGAGCAGCCGCGAGCAG
>CAZXTO010000220.1:0-6060 GCA_964643675.1 uncultured Planctomycetales bacterium | reverse complement strand
GCCACCCCGATCGGCACCGCGCCCAACAGCGTGCTGCTCGGCCAACTCAGCGAGCGCTTCCCGGAGGCGCCCGAGATCGCCTTCGGCACCTGGTTCCTCGGCGCCCTGCCCTTCGCGCTGTGCTTCCTGCTGGTGTGCTGGCTGGTGCTGACCCGGGTGGTGTCCCGCCTGCCCGCCAGCCGGGTTCCCGAGCTCGAAGAACTCCAACGGCAGGGCGCCGCGCTGGCGCCGCGCAGCCCTGCCCAGACCCGGGTGCTGGCGGTGTTCGTGGTCGTGGCCGCGCTGTGGATGACCCGGCAGGGGGCCGACTTCGGCGCCTTCGAGATCCCGGGGTGGCAGCTGCTGCTCCCGGTCAAGGTCTCGGCCACGATCTCCGACGCCACCGTCGCCCTGTTCGGGGTGGTGCTGCTGTTCGCCTTGCCCGGCGAGGGCGAGCGCAAGACCCTGCTCGAGTGGGAGGACTGCGCGCGGGTGCCGTGGGGCGTGCTGTTGCTGCTCGGGGGCGGCTTCGCCCTGGCCCGTTCCTGCGACGAGACCGGCCTCTCGGCGGTGGTCGGCGAGTCCCTCAGCGGCACGGTCGGGGTGCTGCCGCCGGTGCTGACCGTGATCGTGCTGGCGCTCGGCGTCACCTTCCTGACCGAGATCACCTCGAACACCGCCACCATCACCCTGCTGCTGCCGCTGGCCTTCGGCGCCTGCGTCGCGGCCGAGGTCAACCCGATGCTGCTGGCGGTGCCGGCGACCTTCGCGGTCAGCTGCGCCTTCATGCTGCCGGTGGCGACGCCGCCGAACGCGATCCTGTTCGGTAGCGGGCGGATCACGGTCGGCCAGATGGCGCGCGCCGGCGTGCTCCTGAACCTGCTGACCGCGGTGCTGGTCACCCTGTTCACCTTCCTGTGGATCGCGCCGCGCTGGGGGCTGGACCTGCACGCCTTCCCCGACTGGGCGCGCTGAGGCCGGGCCGCGCGGCCTTGCTCTGCTATCCTGCCGCCATGGTCGAGACGGCACGGGGAGGGCCGGGCGCGGTGCCCGGGAGCCGCGCGACGGCGCCGGTCGCCGGCCGCGCGCGGGTCTTTGGGGTGGTGGTCGCGGCGACCCTCGCGGTCGCCGCGGGACTCGCCGGGTCGAGCTGCGGCTCCGATCCCGAGCCGTCCTCCGACGGCCCCTTCGCCCACGACCTGATCGTGGTCTCGGTCGACACCCTGCGCGCGGACCGCCTCGGCCTCTACGGCGCCGACCGCGCCACCGACCTCGATCCCGCCGCGGCCTGGTCCCCGCGCTGGCTGGGCGAGCAGGGCACGGTGTTCGAGTCCTGCTGGGCGCCGGCCGGCAAGACCGTGCCCTCCTTGGCCACCCTGTGGACCGGCCGCGAACCGCTCGAGCACGGCGCCGTCACCCACATGACCGTGATGCAGGGGCCGACCTACGCCGAGCGCCTCGCCGCGCGCGGCTACCGCAGCTTCGCCCGCTGCGCCAACGCCTCGGTGGTGGAGGAGTACGGCATCCACCGCGGCTTCGAGAGCTACGCGCGCCGCCCCAAGCAGCAGGAGCCGCGGGTCGGCCTGGACCTGCTGCAGCTGGCCGGGCCGGTCGTCGAGGCGGGGGAGCCGCTCCTGCTCTGGGCCCACTTCATGGCGCCGCACCAGCCCTATGCGCCGCCCGCGGAGGACGACCTCTGGGCCGGGCCGGACGGGCCGCCCGGCAGCAACGAGGTCCTGAAGGGCTACCACCTCGACCCCGCCAGCGCCGACGCCGCCGCCATCGACCGGATGCGCGACCTCTACGACGGCGAGGTCCGCTACTCCAGCCGTCTGGTGCAGTCCTTCCTCGCCGGCCTCGACCAGCGCTACCGCGACGCCGGCCGAGGGGGCCTGCTCGACAACGCGGTGGTGGTCTTCACCTCCGACCACGGCGAGGAGCTCGGCGACCGGCACGGCTACTTCCTCCACGCCAAGAGCCTCTCCTCGGGCGTGATCCAGGTGCCCCTGGTCATCGCCGGCCCGGGTTGGGAGCGCGGGCGCCGGGACTCCGACCTGTTTGCCCTGGCCGACGTCCTGCCGCTCGCCCTCGGCGACGCGCCCGCGCCGCGAGAGACCGTGGTCGCGACCTGGCAGCGCGAATTCTGGAGCGTCCGGGACCCGCGTTGGACCCTGATCCACCACCCCTGCGAACACCTGCCGGACGGTCCGCACGAGCCGCCCTACCCGCACCAGGGCGGCCGCTATCCCTATCCCGAGCTGGCCCTCTACGACCGCAGCGCCGACCCCGACGAGCAGCGGGACCTCGCCGCCGAGCATCCGCAGGAGGTGCGGCGCCTGCTCGGCGCGTTGAACGCCTGGCTGGACGGCCTGGAGCTGGCCGAGGTGCAGGCCTTCCGTCGCACCAAGGACAACGCCAGCTTCCTCGACAAGCTGGTCCACCCGGAGTGGTTCGCGCCGGACGGCTGCCGGCCCCTGGCCGAATGAGATGAGGGATCCGCGTCGCGCCGGCTGGATCGAAGGCGGAGCCCTGGCCTGCCTGGTCCTGGTGCTGCTCGCCCTCGGCGGCGAGACCGTGCGCGCCTCCTACCACGGCTTCCTGCACGCGCGGGTCGGCGAGGCCGTGCTGGACCAGGGTTTGCTGCCCGAGAACCCGTACCACGCCGGCAGCCCCTTGCGTTACTACACGCTGTACCCGGCGCTCGGCGTGCTGCTCGGCAAGGCCGGGCTGGGGCCCTTGTGGGGCTTCGGGATCCTGAACGTGCTGGCGGCGCTGTTGTTCGGCCCGGCGCTCGACGCCCTCGGGCGGGCCTGGGGCCTGTCGGGCGCGGCGCGGCGCTGGGCCTTCGTCGCAGCGGTGTTCGGCTTCAACGCGCTGGGGTGGGTCGGGCTGCTCCTGGCCGAGGGCAGCGCCCCGCCCGGCAGCGCGCCGGTGATGCAGCTGGCGCCGCTCAGCTTCCAGGGCCAGGCCTTCGCCTGGGATCAGCGGCTGCAGGCCTTCCTGCCCAAGTTCCTCAACGTCTCCTCCTTCGCCCTGGCCCTGCCCTTCGGCCTGTGGGCGCTGGCCGGAGCGGCCAGCGCCCGGCGGGAGCGCCTGGTGGCGACCGCCTTGGCGGCGGCGGCGGCCCTGGCGATCAACCCCCTGGTCGGCGGCTACTGCGGCCTGTTGATGGCGGCCTGGCTGCTCCCCGCCATCCTCCGCGAGCGCGGGCGGCAGCGCTGGGCATGGCCGCTCGGCGGCAGCTTGGCGCTGCTGCTGGCGCTGCCCTTCCTGTTGCCGGCCTTCCGCGCCGCGCCCGAGGGCGGACCGCGCGTGGCGGTGCAGCTCGGCGGCCAGCCGTGGGCCGACTGGCTCGGTCCCTTGGCGGCCCTGCTGCCTTTGGCGATCCTCGGCTGGCGCGGTCTGGGAGCCGCGGTTCGTTGGCGCTGGGCGTCGGCGGTGCTCCTGGCGGCTCTCGGCCTGACCCTGGCCGAACTGCCGTGGGGGAACCAGTACAAGCTGGCCCGCCTCGGCGCCTTGCTGTGGGCGCTGCCCGCCGGCCTCGGCCTGGCGGCCTTGGGCCGGCGCCGCGGCTGGCTGCCCTGGTCGCTGACCCTGTTGGCGATCCCGACCACCCTGGCCGTGCCGGGCGCCTATCTGCGTTGGGCCGAGCAGGCGCCGCCGCTGCCGCTGACCCACCAGGGCGGGGGCCTGGTGGTGCGCCCCGGGGCCGGCCCGCCGATCCCCGCCGCGGTCCTCGAAGCCGAGCGCTCCGCACCGGCCGACGCGGTGCTGGTGCTCGACCCCTTCCGGCTGGTCGCCCAGCTCGGCGGCGGCCGCGTCCAGGGCCACCCGCTGGCGCCGCTGTTCCGTCATCCGCTGCTGGTGGACCAGCTCCAGGTCCACAACGAAGGACACCCGGACCTGGACCTGCGCCTGTCCTTCGCCCATGGCCTCTACGTGCCCGGCTCGGAGCTCGACGCCCTCGCCCTGCTGCCCGAGGTGCAGGAGCAGCTCCCGGGGCGCCCGCTGCTGTTCCTGGTCCGCGAGGTCGATCCGGCCGGCCACCTGCTGACGCAGGCGGGCGCGGTCCAGGACGCCGCCGGCGAGGGCTTCAGCCTCTGGCGACTTCCGGCTCGTCCTTGAGCTGGCGATAGGCCAGGGCGCGCTCCAGGTCCTCCGCTTCGACCACCGCCCGACCGGCCAGGTCCGCCAGGCTGCGCGCGACGCGCAGGCAGCGCAGGTGGCCGCGGCCGCTCAGGTGCAGGCGCTCGGTGGCCTGGGTCAACAAGCGGCGGGCTTCCGGCTGCACCCCGGCGGCGGTCAGCTGCTCGAGGCTGGCGCGGCCGGCCAGGTCGAAGCCGCCGCTGCGCCTGCGCCGCTGTTGTTGTTCCTGGGCGGTGGCGAGGGCGCTCAACGCTTGCTCCTGGCTCGGCGGGGTGGGCGGCCCCTCGAGCGCCTCGGCCGCCACCGGCCCCATCTCCACGAACAGATCGAAGCGGTCCAGCAAGGGCCCGCTCACCCGCAGGCGGTACTGGGCCAGTCGCGCCGGGGTGCACCGACAAGGGATGCGGCGGTGGGTGAGGTAGCCGCAAGGACACGGGTTGCAGGACGCCACCAGCAAGGCCCGAGCGGGGAAGGTGGCCCACTCGCGGGCCCGCTGCAGGCGGACCTCGCCGTCCTCCAGCGGCTGTCGCAGACCTTCCAGCGCCGGCCGCTGGAACTCGGGCAGCTCGTCCAGGAACAGCACCCCGCCGTGCGCCCGGGACAGCTCGCCTGGCCGCAGCGGCACGCCGCCGCCCAGCAGGGCCTGGGCCGAGACCGAGCTGTGCGGCGCCCGCAGCGGCGGGCGTCGGGGCAGTTCGCGGACCCGCCCCAGGGCGGCCTCGACCTGGGCCAGATCGAGGGCGGTGTCCTCCTCCACGGGCGGCATCAGCTCGACCAGGCGTCGGGCCAGCATGCTCTTGCCGGTGCCGGGCGGGCCCTGGAACAGCACCGGGTGGCGGCCGGCGGCGGCGATCACCGCGGCCCAGCGGGCGGCGCTCTGACCGCGCACCTGCTCCAGGCGAAGCGCCTCTGCCGCCGCGCCGGCGCCGGCCTCGAGCGGCTGGGCGGCGGGACTCTGGTCCGGGTCCTGCAGCAGCTCGGCCGCCTCGCTGAGGTCGACGGCGCCCCAGGCCCGGATCCCGGGCGCCAGGGCGGCCTCCGCCGCCACCGCCGGCGCGGTGATGATGCCGGCGAAGTCGGCCCCGGCTTCGCCCGCGGCCAGGGCGGCCAACAAGGTGCCGCGGGCGGGAGGGTGCAGGCGGCCTTCGAGGTCGAGCTCGGCCAGCAGCAGCCAGGGCCGCGGCGGCGGCGGGAGGCTGCCCTGGGCGACCAGGATGCTGATCGCCAAGGCCAGGTCCAAGGGCAGGCCGCCCTTGGGGAACTGGGCCGGGACCAGGTTGAGCAGCACCTTGCCGCGCGGGAAGCCGAAGCCGTGCCGGCGGAGAGCGGCGGGCAGGCGCTCGCGCGCTTCGCGGGCCACGGCGTCGGGCATGCCGACCAGGACGATGCGCGACAGGCCGCGGCCGAGCAGGGTCTCCACCCGGACCAGCCGAGCCCTCCCGCCGTGCAGCGCTGCGCCGTAGATGCCCGCCATGTCGGGCAGACGGATGCTGGCACGATCGGTTACGCCTCTCTCGCTCGCCGCGCGATCAGTCGCGCTCGGGGAAGCGCAAGGGGCCGTGCAGGGTGGTCCGCAGCGGGATGCCGCGACGCGCGAGCAGGGGCGCGGCCGGCAAGGGCAGGTCGGAGCTGCCGCAGGAAGCCCAGGCCAGCCGTGGGCGGAGGTGGTCGAGCACCTCCGGCAGGCCGTCGGTGCTGAGCCCATGGTGCGGCAGCACGAGCAGCTCGATCGGCCCCGCCTCCAGCTTGCCGAGCAGGCGCCGCAAGGACCAGCCTTCCTGGTCGCCGAGCACGACCACCCGGCCGGCCGGGCCGCGGAGTTCGAGGGCCTGCCCGCGGCCGTTGCGGTCCTCCGGCCGAGCCGCCCGGCTGCCCCAGGCGGTGACGCTCCAGGGCGCCAGGGCGCACTCCTGCTCCACAAAATGCAACAGGCTC